>CAYZMY010000151.1:0-2938 GCA_964479605.1 uncultured Campylobacterales bacterium
GTACCGGTACCGAGGGAAAACTTGTTCCGCCGGACGGGATGGTGCGTCTTCCGCTCATTGGAAAGATAAAAATTTCAGGTTTTACCGAAACAGAGGCAGCCGAAAAGTTGACTCAGGAGTATAAAAAATATCTGCGCAATCCGTATGTCGAAGTAAAGATTCAAAATCAGAAACTGATTGTCCTGGGTGAGGTCAAAGGTCCCGGTGTGGTTCCTGTTACAAACGGTACGATGACACTTTTCGAAGCACTTGCCGCAACAGGAGATCTGACAGAAGATGCCATGCGTACCAATATCCTGATTCTAAGAGGAGATTTGAGACATCCGCAGGTGAGAGAGGTAGATCTTACCGATATGTCCAGGCTCAGACTTTCCAGCCTTATACTGCGTCCCAACGATATTGTCTATGTACAGCCGAGGTACATGAAGGCTATCAACAAAGAGTTCGCGGAAAAAGGACAGTTCTTCAATTTCCTGAATACTATTATGTCGCCGTTCCTTACATATAGAGCTATCGACCAGAGCTACAATATCGGTATCACACCTTCGACAGGGACCACACCTTGAGCATGGAATCTACTTCACCTAAAGCACTTGATGCAGAGATAGATATAAAAGAGATAGCCCAGACTCTGCGGCGATACAAATGGTCGATTTTTTTCGTCATTTTGATATTCGCAGTAGGAGCGGCTGTGTATGCCTATTTCTCCCCAAATATCTACAAAGCGAACACAACCATGAAAATCTCTTCCGAGACGGCCAAAAATCTGGCCGGAAGCGATTTCATGAGTGCAGCACTGGGAGGCGAAGTCGTTGAGTTGGATGACGAATTCGCTCTGATGAAATCCAGATTTCTGGCAAAAAAAGCACTCGAAGACCTGGACATAGGCACAAGATATTTTACAAAGAAGAACTATAAAAAGATTGAACTTTACAAAGACTCTCCCTTTGTAGTCTCGGCAGAACTGCTTGAACCGGAATTTTACGGTAGAGAGATCGGATTGCAGCCCATAAGTGTAGACAGTTTCCGCCTCTACATAAAGCCTTCGTGGAAAGAAAAACTGAAATACAGGATATACAGCTATTTCAAACTGCCGATGGAAAAACCTCTGGAATACGACGAGGTGCACAGATACGGTGAAAAGATCAGTACCCCATGGTTTATACTCACGGTCCAAAAGGTTTATGAGCTCGACGGCAACGAATACTCTTTCAGTATAACACCGAATGATTCTATGTACTGGTTTGTTCAGGGCGGTATCGATGCTTCGCCTGTTTCGAACTACGGATCCATCGTCTCCGTCTCTTTCGAAGATACTGTGCCTATGCGCGCCAAAGAGATCGTGGATGCCATAGTCAAAGCCTACAATGAAGAGAAGATTAGACTAAAGAGCGAAAGTGCGAACAAAACCCTCAATTTTATAGACAGCCAATTGAGGGCTATTCATGAGACGCTGCAAAAATCGGCTACAAAACTTCAGAGCTTCAAGGCTACACATGTCATTATGAGTGTAGAGTCGAAGGCGACCACGACAGCCACCAAACTGAGCGAACTGGAATCCAAACTTTATGAGATAAACACGCGCATCAGCATTCTGGAGAATCTTCTTAGCTATGTGGAGTCCGGCAAAGATATCAACGGTATAGATATGAGCTCTGCCCAGATTGTAGGTCCCGTTATAAGCGGACTTATTCAGAAACTGCAGACAGCTGTCTCCATGCGAAATACCCTTCTTATAGATTACACCGAGCTTCATCCGGATGTTGTGAAGATTACAGAGCAGATAAGCCATCTCAAGTCTATGCTCAAGGAATCTATCAAGAGTGCTTTGAACGGCTTTAAAAATAGGAAAAATGAACTTGCAAAGAGAGTTAAAGAGTATAAAAAGGCTCTCCATTCGCTTCCACAGGAGGAGCAGCAGCTTACCCAGCTGACAAGAGACTTCATGGTCAATGAAAAGATATACTCGTTCCTGCTTCAAAAGAGAGCGGAAACAGCTATCGTCGAGGCTTCTAAAGTCTCTGAAGTACAGGTACTCGACCCGGCGCTCGTGCCAGGTTCTCCTATTGCACCGAAACGAAACACGATTTTGGCTATCGGGATACTGCTCGGGTTGGTACTTGGAATACTGCAGGCGTTTGTGAGGAAGATGCTGGACAATACCATAAAATCTGTAGAGGAGCTCGAAAAACTTACCGACCTTCCGATTTACGGTGTAATTCCGTTCCTCGGTTCCAAAAAGGTTAAATCGGCCTATCTGGAATCGTTAAGAGTGATCCGCACCAATCTGGAGTTTTTGGCAAATGGGGGCAAATCGAAGCTGGTTACAATCACCTCCTCCATTCCGCAGGAAGGAAAGAGTACGACAACAGCGGAACTGGCGAAAATTATCGCCAAAGGTGAGAAAAAGGTAATCGTACTGGATCTGGATATGCGCCGCTCCAAACTGCATGAGCTCTTCAAGCTTCCGAATAAAGAGGGCATGAGCACCCTGCTGGCGGGAAAGGTCACCTTGAAAGATGTAATTCAGCATACTCTGGACGATGACCTGCATGTTATAACCAGCGGGCCCACACCTCCAAACCCTTCCGAACTGCTAATGTCCGATACATTCAAACGTGTCATAAAAAATCTGATGAATGAATATGACTATATTCTTCTTGATTCGCCTCCGATCGGACTGGTAACAGATGCGATGATAGTGATGAGAATGTCCGACATAAATCTTATTTTGCTCAGAGCCGAGTATTCAAGAAAAGATTTCCTGAAAAACATCAACCACTTCGTAAAAGAGCACGAACTAAAAGCCGGAATTATCCTCAACGGGGTAAAAGCCTCTTCCAAGTCGGCTGCTTACGGTTTCGGATACGGATACAATTACGGATATAAAAATAATTACTATACATAACTGATGTTATGCAAATTCCGGGCAAAGCCC
>CAYZMY010000152.1:0-2922 GCA_964479605.1 uncultured Campylobacterales bacterium
AACCGGCGAATCAGCTCTTCCTCTTTTCTTCTCATCTCTCCTGCATCTGTCTCATGGTCGTATCCCAGCAGATGCAAAAGACCGTGTATGAAAAGAAGTGTCACCTCGTCGTCAAGAGAGTTTCGGTATTGGCTCGCTCTCTCTTTGGCATACTCGACACTTATAACGATCTCTCCGAGCGGTGCAAAGGGTACTTTCTCCAAAGGAAAACTCAGTACGTCTGTAGGTGCGTCGATACCGCGGTTTTGCCTGTTCATCTCCCTTATAGTGGAGTTGTCGGTCAAAATCAGTTCGATATCTCGATCCGTAAGTTCCGCTGCAATGGTTTCAAGCAGATTCTCATTCGGCCTGTATCCGGTTTCGTTTGTTATCTCAATCATAGGCGCGATTTTATCCTAATTTGGATAAAATTCCGGTAGTTTTTACCATCTTGAAAGAGGCAAATTTGAAAAAAGCTATAGTAATTCTCAGTGGAGGCATGGATTCTTCCACGGCGGCGTTTATCGCAAAGTCGAAGGGGTATGAGATTATCGCTCTGCATTTTGATTACAGACAGCGCACACAGGGACGGGAGAGAGAAGCTTTCGAAGCTATTTGCGACGTTCTAGGTGTAGCCGGACGCTACGTGATAGACCTGCCGTTTTTTGAGCAGATAGGAGCCTCCGCACTGACCGATAAAAACATAGATGTCCCGACCGGCGGTATAGAACCGGGAGTTCCCGTTACATACGTTCCGTTCAGAAACGGTATATTTCTCTCAATAGCGGCCGCCGTAGCTGAAAAAGAGGGGGCTGAAGCACTCTTTATTGGAGTGGTTGAAGAGGACAGCAGCGGTTACCCGGACTGCAGGGAAGAGTTTATTGAGGCTATGCAAAAGGCTGTAAACCTGGGGACGAAAGAGGGCACTCGGATCAGCATAGAAACTCCGCTTGTTCATCTGAAAAAAGAGGATATAGTAAAAACGGCGCTGGAGTATGGTGTTCCGCTGGAGCTTACGTGGAGCTGTTACAAGGAAGAGGGGGAGGCGTGCGGTGTCTGCGACAGCTGCCGCCTGCGTCTTAAGGGTTTTGAAAAAGCGGGGATCAAAGATCCGCTGAAGTATAGAGCCTGAAACCGAAGAGGTTTCAACCTCTTATTTGGCGTAATTTTTTCTCAACTTCTGATGACAGCCTACACACTGGTTGAAAATACCGGTATAGGCGGCCGCTATTTTGCTGAAGTCATGAGTGTTATGCACTTGGCTGTTCATCATTTTGGTATATTTTTTGATCTTTTCGGCACTCTTTTTGGCCATATACATGGCCACCTTCGTATCACCGGGCAACTGCTTTTTTAGAATCTCCCCATGTCTTTTCAAAAAGTTTTTCCTTGCCTGTCTGATAACCCGCACACCCATCTCTATCTTGTCCCTGTCATTGTATATAATGCCTTTTTGTATCTGGTCCATGCCTGTCGCAAACTTTCTCATTGTATTTTTAAGTCTAGTAGTGGAAGCCAGATCATTATCGACTACATCTGCCGCTGAAGCCATTGAAGCAGTCATAATTGAAGCAATAAAGATGCCAAGTACTTTTTTCATCGACATTCCTTGAAAATTTTTCTTTCCGATCCTCGATAGATCGGTCTGTATGCCGGATCGTTACAAGATACTCAAAGAGTACACTGTCCGGTTCAAATATATATCGGCACTCTTTCCAAAAAGATAACAATTTTTACTATCTGATCGTACAGAATCTGGTTTCACTGATCTGAGTCCAAGGTTTGATAAGCGAGTAATACTTTTCCATCGAATCAAAAACACGTTTAAAGTCTTCGCTTTTTGCACTCTGCTCTTCCGCAACCTCTTTCATAGCCCTTTTTGCAGCTTCAATGATTTGAGTCGGAAACTCTTTTATTTCTATATCCATCGACTCCAGTTTTTTTAGAGCTAGAGCGTTTTCATGCATGAACTCATGGTACATTTCGGTTGTCATCGCCTCCGATGCATATTTTATTATCGCTTTATGCTCATCGGAGAGCTTTTCATAGCGGGCTTTGTTGAATGTAAGCTCGAGTATGGAGCCCGGTTCATGCCAACCCGTGTAGTAGTATTTCGCAACTTTGTAAAATCCCATGCGTATATCAAGAGCCGGACCGACCCATTCGGTTGCGTCGATGGTGCCTCTTTCCAGAGCAGTATATATCTCTCCGGCCGGCAGCAGGATCGGGTTCACGCCCAATTTCGCCATTACCTCTCCGCCAAGCCCGGGAATGCGCATTTTAAGGCCTTTAAGGTCTTCAAGTGAGTCTATCGGTTTTCTAAACCATCCTCCCATCTGAACACCGGTATTTCCGCCTATAAAAGGGTAGAGGTTGTACCTGGCATATAACTCTCGCCACAGGTCGTAACCGCCGCCGTAGTTCATCCAGCAGTAGAGTTCGCTGGCGACCATTTTCAGCGGTGCACCGCTGAAGAGTGCGAAGGCTGCATTTTTCCCCTTCCAGTAGTATGGACCAGAGTGGAAACCGTCTATCTGGCCGCTGCTCGTAGCATCAAATACCGCAAGTGCAGGTACAAGGATGTTTTTGGGGTAAATCTTTATCTCCAGAGATCCCCCGCTTATATCATGTACTTTTTGGGCAAAACGCTCCACACCGGTACCCATAATAGGAAAGTGGGCGGGCCAGCTGGTAGCGATTTTAAGTTTGACTTTGCGCCGCCTGTTTATGTTTACACTATTTTTGCCCTCTATCTGCTCACGGGTACAACCTGTAAGAGTTGCCGTAGCGGCCACGGCTGCCGAGGCTTTCAGAAAATCTCTTCGTTTCATGAAAGGAGGCCTTTTGTCGTATGGTTTTTAAATGAGAAGTAGATTATAACGACTCGAAGCACAGCAGACGATAAAACGTTTTCTATACAGGATGGTTTTCGATCTACCGGGC
>CAYZMY010000153.1:0-2919 GCA_964479605.1 uncultured Campylobacterales bacterium
GCTTCACAAGAAAGCGGAGGCCCGTCAAAATCGAGTATTACGCTTTGCGGGTATCTTTCAATATAAGCATTTATCGAATCCAAAAGCTCCAGATCCATCATTTCGCTTCGACCGCACTGCTGGGATGAGTTTATCAGTATACGCTTCATACGTTCAAAGTCGAGATTGAAATTTCTCTGGCTCCGGTCGCAATAGATGAACGATATCTTTTCAATACCGAGCTCGTTAAGCTGAGGAAGGCTCTTTTCGACACTTTTGGGATCTATGACGCACCATCCTATATGCACTCTTTTGCGAGGCATGACTCTCCGCTCCTCTTTGCTGTCAAAAAGAAGCAGCGACTCCTTTTTGGAGAGAGATTCTATGCGGTAGAAGCAGAGGTATGGGTCTTCGAGGTTGCGAAGAGCTACCAGGTCGCCTTTTTTACGGCGGCGGACTTTGAAGAGATAACGGTAAGCCTCCCCTTCGACCGTAACCGAGGGCAGACCTGCATCGGGGTGATAGAGAAACTGCATAGAGGCTCCTTTAGGGAAGCTGCGGCGCGAGACCTCCCACCATCAGAAGCCACAGCAGCTCGAAGATATAGTAGCGAAGCGCCCTTTTTCGAAACTTTTCGAAACACTCCGTCTCGCTCTTTACGCGCTTAAGATCGAAATGGCGCCGCACCTCAAGGGTAATGAGGGCCAAAGCGGCTGCAATCATTGCAATGATCTTTACCGAAAACCCGCTATGGGTAACGGTCATAAAAATCATCCCTGTAAATATAACCATGCTCAACACCGTAGACCATGCGGTCGCCTGAATTCTGAGATACTTTTTGAGCTTCCAGTCATCTTTCTGGGTCAAAATCACTGCAATATTCGCGACGATTATGAGCGCCAGTATGACTACGGAAGATATATGAATTTCAAGTGCCATCTTTTCCATAAGAGGGATTGTACTATAATCACTATAAAAACCGGCCCCTATGCCGTGAAAAAGGAAATCGATGGTATCGATAACCGAAGCACTGGAACTGATCCACAAGAGCGTAAAAGCTGTCCATATTCAGATACTCCCTATCGAATCGGCGCTGGGATATGTCAGCGCAGAACATATACACGCCAGATTCGACCTGCCGCGCTTCGACAACTCGGCAATGGACGGCTACGCCGTTACGCTTGCTGATGCGGGCGGGACGATTGAGCCTCAGCCGACTATCTTTGCCGGAGACGACAGCAGCGTCAAAGTGAGCAAGGGACACGGCGTGAAAATAATGACCGGGGCGGTGATGCCCAAAGGTGCGGATGCGGTAATACCCGTAGAAAACACAAAAGAGGGCAAAGAGGGCATACTCCTTCCGCATACGATAAAAAGGGGAGCAAACATTCGCAAAAAGGGCGAAGATATAGCCAAAGGCGAAAAGATCATAGAGGCGGGAGATACGATAGACGCATATGCGATAACACAGCTTGCAAGCCAGGGCATAACACACCTGAAACTCTACAGAAAGCCCTCTGTGAGCGTATTCGCCACAGGCCACGAACTTAGAATGCATTACGAAGATGTTTTACCTCACCAGATCTACAACTCCAACGCTCCCGCATTCATAGCCAGAGCGACAGAACTGGGATGTGAAACACGCTTCACCGGCACAACCGCCGACACCAGGGAGTCCATAAAAGAACAGATAGCCGCCTCTTTGGACAGTGACCTGATAATCACAAGCGGGGGGGTCAGTGTAGGGGATGCCGATTTTACAAAAGAGGCATTTATGGATCTGGGCATGGAGATTCTCTTCGAAAAGGTAAATATAAAACCGGGCAAGCCTACCACTGTCGGACGCATCGGAAATACGTGGGTCATAAACCTGCCCGGAAACCCCTCGGCCGCAGCGGTCAATTTCGAAATCTTCGCCCACTCCGTAATTCGCCGCCTGAGAGGCATGAACAGACCGTATATCGCCCCGATAAAGACAGTTTGCAAAAGCGCTATCAAAGTCAAGCCGGGAAAATATACGGTTTTGATGGGAACTTTCGACGGAGAGGGCTTCGAACTGCTGCCGAAGCAGGGACCGGGAATGGTAAGCCCGCTCAAACATGCGGAGGCTCTTATCATAACCACCCCTGAAACGGAGTCTGTTCCGGCAGGATCAGAGGTGAGAATGCTTTCGCTGCGCTGCCCTCTCGGCGCAGCTAAAACAGCGGAAATATTTACTTCAGTTTAGAGATATAGTCGCTGAGTGCTTCAATCTGCTCTTCGCTCAGCGAAGATACCTGTCCCTGCATGATCTTTTTCATCGCACCGCCGAAAGATCCGTCTTTATAGCCCTGAATTTTCTGAACAAGCAGCGCCTTTGTCTGACCGGCAATCAGATTGCTTTTTCCAAGTGCATGCTTTTCGCCGTTTGCTCCGTGGCAGCCGGCACATTTCGACTTGTAAAGAGCTTCTGCATCGACTCCTTCAGGCTTGGAAGCGGCGCCGGTCACTGCTGCTGCAGCCGCCTTGGCCCCCTCTTTGACGCTTTCGGCAATCTCTGAAGCCTTCTGCTCAGCCTCTTTTGCGGCTTCCGTCACCTTCTCGGTTATCGGGCTCTCCTTGGCCTCAGTTTCACTTTTTTGTGCTTCCTGCTGCTGCTCGGCGGCACTCTCTTCAACAGCCTTCTCTTCCGCGGCTTTCTCTTCCATAGCTTTAGTCGGCTCAGTCACACTCTGCATCTTCTCGGCAGACTGCGGCTCATGACGCACACTCTCGCTCTCCTTTTTTTCACATCCGGTAAAAAGTATCAGTGCCGCAACGGCAGCTGAAATCACAACTCTCTTTTTCATAAAACTCCCCTTTTTCTATTTTGTTACACAGGCAGGGAGCGTCCAAAAACTGCTCCGGCCTCTTCCGATATCCTATTCTCATACCGCTTAAAATAGACTTCAAAATTCTCTA
>CAYZMY010000154.1:0-2899 GCA_964479605.1 uncultured Campylobacterales bacterium
CGACGCAGCGCCTTTTGGCATCTTTTACGATCAGGCACTGTGACGAGTGCGGCCTCTCGTTCACTTCCCTGCACGGCGAGACGGTATGTCAGCGCTGTGCACAGGAAGAAGAGGAGGCTTTCGATCTGTGGGGAGTCGAAGAGAGTGAAGAGGGTGTGGTACGGTTCAGGAAGGCCGGAAAAAAGGATGAAACTGTATGATCGATGAAGGAATCCTCTCGAATGAGAGCCGTCTGATAGCTCTTTACGGTATAGATGCACAGAGTTCACCGTTTCTGAAAATTCTAAATACTGTATTCAAAAGCCTCGGGCTTAACGATTTTGCGATCGGTCTCAATATAAACCCGGAAGATTTTCCATATATGGTCCGCGGTATGCCGCAGTCGAAAGTGACGATGGCACTTTATGAACCGGAGTACCAGGAAGTTGTGGTACCGCTTCTGGACTATTCGGAAAACTGCACACGCAGAAGCGGAATATGTGACGGTGCGTATGCACAAAACGGAAAACTGTACGGTAAATGTTTCTATCCGGAAGCTTTCGAGCTGATGACGGCGTGCGAGGGTGTAAATCTGAACGGTGCCAGGGTACTGCTTCTTGGAGCCGGTACGGTTGCGAGTGCAATCTTGCCGCTTCTTGGTGTGATGGGTGCAAAAAGAGTAGCCGTGGCCGATACCGTAGTGGAGCGTGCGGCGGAAGTTCTGGAGAAAAACAGTGTCTCTTTGGCGTCAGTGGAGTGTGACATACTCTGGTTTGAAAACGGTATGGAAGTGGATGTTTCAGAGTATGATATGATTGTAAATGCGGTAGATATCCATGCACATAGCGACAAGCGTATAATTGCAGTCTCAGGCGCAAACAGAGATCTGGTACTTCTGGACTTTGTGCGAGGAGATAGTTCGTTCGATACACTTGCTTCAGAACTTAAATGCCGTAAGCTCGGAAGCAGTGAGTGGATGCTTTCTACTGCACTATGTGTCGCCCGTGAGTGGCTGGGTGCCCGGATCGAATGTGAGGATTACGAGAGAGCGGCGGAAAATTTTTTGACAAGGTAGCAGATGGAAGATTTGAGAAAAGAGTTTGAAAATTTTATGGAGGAGCGCTGTGTTGCCGGCGAGTGCGAAACAGAAGAGGACAGTTACGACTATCCGGACTATGTAGAAGCGATAAACTCCGAGCTTATGCCGCCTAACAGAAGCGGTGTATATGTAAGCAGGTGGGATCTTAAAATGGTCGGTGATGCGATAGATGCCTCCATAGCGATGGATGCAAGGGCGAGAATGTACAAGATGCTGATGCGATCCGTGCATGACAAAGAGACGATGCAGAAGCTGCTTGGGGCTTTCGCCTCTCTGATCGATGCGAAAATCGAACCTTATCGGGATATGATGGAAGCATACCCCTCTTCGGCGCCGATTTTCCAGGATAAAATAGAGAAGGCCGAACGGGTTAAAAAATACTTCGATTCGGTTCTAGAGAGATACTTTCCGGAGGGTTAGGAATAGAGTTTTCATTTCAGTACCCGCTCTTTTTCTTTCTGCTTCTTCTGCTGCCATGCCTGTGGCGCTGCCGCCGTGCAGATCTCAAATTCTACTTTCCGCGTCCGGAGCTTGTCGGAAGCTCCGCATTTTACAAAGATTTCAGAGTCTGGCTCGATGCACTTATTTTTACGCTGCTGGTGCTCTCTTTGGCATATCCATATCTTTACAAACAGCGTGCCGCACATGAGCGAAGCGGGCGTGATCTGGTTCTGGTTCTGGATGCAAGCGGCTCGATGGCGGAGTCGGGTTTTGACAAAAACGAACCCGACAAACGGAAATTCGATGTCGTGGAGTCGATAGTCTCCGACTTCATCAAAAGACGCTTCGACGACAACATAGGACTGGTGGTATTCGGTACATATGCATTTACAGCCTCCCCTGTCACATACGATCTTTCGGCTCTGAAGCAGATTCTGGATATGGTAGACGTTGGAATAGCGGGGCAGAATACGGCTATAGGCGAAGGGATAGCGCAGGCTGTAAGGTCGCTCGGCTTCGGCCATGCGAAAGAGAAGGTGATTATTCTTTTGACCGACGGCCGCCACAATTCAGGCTCCGTCTCTGTCGCCGAAGCGGTGAAAGAGGCGAAAAAGAGCGGAATCAAAATCTACACCGTAGGTATAGGCAGGAGCGGTGAGTTCGACGAAGAACTTTTGAAAAGGATCGCAAAAGAGAGTGGGGCAGAGATGTTTGCAGCCGCAGATGCGGATGAGTTGAAGTCTGTCTACAGAAAGATAGAGGCTCTTGAGCCGAGTCCGCTTCGCTCGGAAGAGAAGATAGACCGCAGGCCTCTGTACCTCTATCCTCTTCTTCTGGCTATGCTGCTGCTGGGGATAAAGATTTCTCTTTCATCCTCATATTCGAGGAGGCGGCCGGCATGACCTTCGTGAACCTGTGGGCTTTCTGGCTGCTTATACCGGTTGCTATTCTTGCACTGCTCGGTAGCTACAGAGGTGCTCGCCAAAAGAGTCCGCTGCATAGAAAAATAGTACTTGACGAAACGAAACGCTCCCGGCTCAAAGTCGCACAGACGGCAGCTTTGGCGCTTATGGTCGTCGCTCTTGCGAGACCGGTCGTAAAGAGCCACTCGGTCGCAAAACATGCCAGGTATGCCCCGATCTATCTGGCTCTCGATCTCTCTGCATCCATGCGCTCTACAGACAGGAAACCCTCCAGGCTGGAGTACTCCAAAGAGATAATCAGGGAGTTGTTGAAACGTGACACCTCTCACCCGTTCGGTCTTTTCGGTTTCACTTCGAACACTCTTATTCTCTCACCCGCTACGATGGACCACACTCTGGTTTCAACCGCTCTTGAATCGATCAATCCCGATTTCATCATATCGCATGCGACCAGTCT
>CAYZMY010000155.1:0-2887 GCA_964479605.1 uncultured Campylobacterales bacterium
CGGCGCATGTAAAATATGCCCGATAAATCCAATTACCGGAGATAAAGAATGAAAAAGTTCCTTACTGCCCTGATAGCCGTTTTTACGATAAGTTTTCATCTCTATGCACAGGAGGCTGAATACAGTGACGATATTGATGCAAAAGAGGCTGCAAAAATGGTCAAAGAGGATGGTGCGGTTATCATAGATGTACGTGATCCGAGGGAGTTTTTGTATGCGGGACATGCGATAGGCTCCGTAAATATACCCATATTTTTCGTTCGAATCGATCTTCCCCCTGTTGAGACAAGAGTGAAAGTGGCGCAGATCGAAAAGAGAAAAGAGAAGGCGATTCATGTAAAGAAGATCTACCGTCCCATGATGGATGAAAACCGAAATTTCGTCGAAGATGTAAAAAAGGTGATCGGCTCGGACCTCGAAAAACCGGTGATTCTTATATGCAGGAGTGGTGAGAGATCGGTATACGCCGCAAACAAACTGGCAAAAAACGGTTTTGAGAATGTATTCAATATAGAAGGAGGATTCATATTTGACTGGAAAACCTCCGGAATGCCTTGGGGCGGAGAGTAAGAACCGGTACACCTTTTCGGAGAAAATCAGCCGGAAGATGGTAAAATCATCTCGAAACCTTGGATTTCGTAGCTTCAGGGGATTGTAGGGCCGCACAGGCCCTGCCAAATTACGGGTTTTACCCGGAATTTGCAATAAAAAAAGGAACAGTTATGATGAAAAAGTTGACACTGGTTGCATTAACGGGGACTATGCTGACACTGCAGGCAGGTTTTTTCGACTCTTTGCTTGGAAGCTCGGAGCAAAAAAGCGCTCCGCAAAGCGAAGCCGTAAACAAAAAAAGCAGCGGTCTGATATCTGAGCTCACCGGTTCGCTCGGAGTTACTCCGCAACAGGCTACCGGCGGTACGGCAGCTCTGCTTCAGGCCGCTTCCAAGAGTATGCCCTCCTCCAACTACAGCGAACTTCTAAAAAGCGTTCCGGGCCTGGGCTCCATTGCGGAATCGAAAAGTGATATGCTGGGCGGTGCTATGAATATGCTCGGCGGCAACGACTCCGTATCGGCCGCTTTTAAAGCTCTGGGAATGGATAACTCCATGATAGGCAAATTCATCCCTCTGATTCTCGATTACGCCGGCAAATATGCCACAAAAGAGAATATGTCACTCTTAAAAAGCGCCCTAAGTGCCGTTAACTGAGACTCAACTCTTGACCCGAAGAATCACTCCCGCCTCCATGTGCGGAGTGTAGGGGAACTGATCGAACAGAGCCGCATCTACCACGGTGTGGGTTTCGCATAGATGCTCCAGATCGCGCACCAGACTCTGCGGGTTGCACGATATATATATGACGGTATTGAAATCTGCAATCAATCTTCTGGTCTCCTCATCGAGTCCCGCCCGCGGAGGATCTACAAGCACCGTTTTCAGATCGTACCCCTCAAGGTCCACACCCTGAAGCCTTCTAAACACCCTTTTGCCTTCGAGAGCTTCGGTAAACTCTTCGCTGCTCATTCTGACGAATTCGATATTTTCCACACCGTTTAGGGCACAGTTCTCAAGTGCCGCATGAATGGAGCGTTTGGAGATCTCTGTGGCTATCACTTTGTTAAAGAGGGTGGAGAGCGGAATCGTAAAGTTTCCGGCACCGGCGTAGAGCTCGCAAAAATCTCCCTCGCCGTACTTTTTTGCACCCCTCATCGCCCACCCTATCATCTTTTCGTTGACGCCGGGATTGGGCTGGGTAAAACTCTGCTCGTAGTGTCTGTAAAGGTATTTTCTACCCTCTATTTCAAGTACTTCGGTAACATACTCTCGGTTCAGAACGATCTTCTGCCTGCGGCTGCGGCCTATGACAGCCGCATCCAGCAGCTTTTGAAGTTCGAGAGCTTTCAGCTTCCACTCATCTTCGAGTCTCCTGTGGTATAGCATCGTAATGAGAGTCTCACCGGTAGATGAAGAGAGAAATTCGATGCCGAAAAGGCGTCTTGTCAGCTCTTCATCACTGTTGACATATTCAAGCAGCCTCCACATTCTGCTCTCTATGGCTTCGCATACCATAGGGCACTCTTGGAGCAGAACGAATCTACGTTTGTCGAGATCGCGCATTGCATAGCTGCATGAGCCCTCGTCGTGGTAGATCTTGTACTCTGCCCTGGCCCTGAAATTAGCATCTGCTGATTCGAAAGCATCTATCTTTCCGCTGTAAAACGGCGAAAGAAGCGTAGAAAGCTCACCTTTTTTAAGCTCAAGCTGCCTTTTGTACGGTATCTCATACAAAGAGCAGCTGCCGCACTCGCCGAAGTGTATACATCTCATTTGAAGCTCTCCACGAGATTTCCGACGAGCAGATGCCAGCCGTCAACGAGCACGAAGATGAGTATCTTGAAAGGCAGAGATATCATGACCGGCGGAAGCATCATCATACCCATACTCATCAAAACCGAACTTACGACCATATCTATAACCAGAAAGGGCAGAAAGATAAGAAAGCCTATCTCGAATGCTGTTTTCAGTTCGCTGATCATAAAAGCGGGCAGCAGTACCGTCAAAGATACATCCGCCTGCGTCTGCGGATTTGGAAGGTTCCTGATGCGGTAAAAGAGTGCGAGGTCCGCTTCTCTGGTATTTCTGAGCATAAAGGATTTAAAAGGCTTTACCGCCTCTTCGAAAGCCACCTCATAGCCGATCTTTTTATCCATATAGGGTTTGATACCCTTGCTGTAAGCCTCTTTTCCCATAGGCTCCATGATAAAAATGGTAATAACAAGAGCAAGAGAAACCAGCAGTTGCGTAGGAGGTGTCTGCTGGGTTCCCAGAGCCTGACGCAAAAAAGCGAATACCACAATCAGGCGTATGAAGCTGGTCATGACCAGAAC
>CAYZMY010000156.1:0-2874 GCA_964479605.1 uncultured Campylobacterales bacterium
ATGCCGTTTTTGCCGCGGACTCGTTTATTCGGGTATTCGGAAAGCCGGAGAGCCATGAAGGGAGGCGTATGGCGGTTGTGCTGACGATGGCGGCGAGCGAGAGCGAAGCGCTGAAAAAGGCGAAAGAGCGCATAGGGTATGTGGACGACTATGCCAACGTGACGAAGATGGTAGAGAGTGAACGCGAAGAGAGCGAAGATGAGAGCTGCGTTATCAAGAAGGTGTTCAAGTTCATATTCGGAAAGTGACGTAGTATGGATGTTGAGCAGGTCGAGATAGCACTCTCTCCCAAAAAGAGGGGAGTTCACCTTGTGACGGATGAGATACTATCGCAGCTCGATATAGTTTCCGGTTTCGACAAAGCTCTTCTGCATCTCTTTTTGTGTCATACCAGCGCGGCGCTGACTATAAACGAAAACGCCGATCCCGATGTCAGAAGAGACACCTCCTATTTTCTCGACAGGCTCGTACCGGACGGATACGCCGGATTTCGGCATACGCTCGAGGGCCCTGAGGATATGCCTGCACATATAAAGTCGATGCTTCTGGGCTGCGAGCTTACGATCCCTGTAAGTGGAGGAAGGGTGATGCTGGGAACCTGGCAGGGTATCTACCTCGTAGAGGCCAGGGAGTTTGGAGGCAGCAGGCGTATCGTCGCGACCGTTTACGGTCGTATGGTATAATCAAGCCATGAAACGGATCGCTGCGGCTCTATCTCTCTTTTTACTTGTCTCCCTTACGGCTGCGGATTTGCAGTGCAGAATAGAGAACGAAAGAATCTACTGCAGATATTTTCTCGACCGCTCCGACAACCAGAACGGTAAAGAGGTGGAGTTCCACTGGATATCGCCGGGCAGCCGCTCCGATGACCGTATAAGGCACTTCAAAATCCCTCCCCAGCACGGCTCGGTATACGACTACCGTTTTCTTCCCGGAAGAGCCAAAGGGGTATGGCACGTCAAGGTGATCGATCTTGATACGAACGAGAGTGTGGAGACCACTTTCGATATAAACGCCACGGACGATTCGATGTTCGAAGAGGATTGAAGAGTCAAAAAAGAGTCGGCTGCTGAAGAGACTTTACCTTGAAGCTTTTTCTGTGAACCGGTGAGTATCCGTGCATCTTTATAGCCTCCACATGCTCTTTGGTTCCGTAGCCTTTATGTTTTTCGAAGCTGTATTCGGGATATTTTTTCGCCAGATCTATCATAACCTTGTCGCGCGTCACTTTCGCCAGGATGCTTGCAGCGCTGACCTCCGCTATTTCAGTATCTGCTTTGATTTTGCACTCGAGCCGGGATATTCCGAATGTGGTATTGCCGTCGAAGAGATACCTTTCGCACCGAAGTGTCCGCATTATCTCTTTGAGCCCCTTTACAAGGCATGAGGTGATGCCGATATCGTCGATAGTTTCGGCATCGAAAGAGACTATATGGTAGGCGGCATCTTTGATGATGGTCTCAAAAAGCTCCATTCTCTTTTTTTCGGTAAGCTGTTTGGAGTCTGCAAGGCCCTCTATAGGTTCGTATAGAATGACCCCTGCCATCACGAGCGGTCCGGCAAGCGGTCCTCTTCCTGCTTCGTCAATGCCGCATAACTGTTTCATGCAGAGATTTTAACCTTTTGGAGCTGAATAGTGGGCACTATCAAAACATTTTTGCTTCTATTTTCGATTCTGCTGCTTGGTGGATGCGGGCAGAAGCCTGTCGTTAAAGTATATCCGGAAGCGAAACATACCGAAATAAGATGCCTCGGTCTCGATATATACCCGATGGATGAGAGCATGCGGGAGTATCTATCCTCTCTGTACAGGTTCGATTCGGCATGCAAAACGGTGCTGCTGGTAAGACATAAAGAGAATATCTGTTGCAACAGCAGTCATAACGCCTTCAAAAAAGGTGTTTCCGGCCTGCCGGGAAACTTTCTGAGGATGGAGGTTAGAGAGGGGCTTACACCTCTTTACAGCTACTATATAGATCTGGACCGCAAAGCGGATAGCGGGGATCTAAAACAGGCTTTTTACAGACTTAAAAGCGATCTGGGATTGAAATAGAACTCTTCTAAACCGGAAAAACAATTTCAAAACGTGTGCCGTTTTTTACAGAGATCTTTATGGTGCCCTTGAGCTGTTTTGAAGCGAGGGCGTTCACCAGTACCAGGCCGATCGATCCCTTTTTTGACGACTCCCCCATACCGACACCGTTGTCTTCGATACTTAGAGTATAGTTCTCAAGATCTTTTTTTAAAGATATGGAGATCTCCCCACCATCTGCGCCGAATGCATACTTCAGGGTGTTCGTTACGAGCTCGTTTATGATAAGGCCACAGTAGATCGCCCTGTTCGCATCCAGATCGGTGGTTATGTTGTATTCGACTCTGATATTTTGGGACCGGTAGTTTGCTACAAGCTTCTCTACGATCTGCCTGAAGTAGAGTTTTGTATCGATTTGCGCTATTGAATTGCCCCTGTAGAGCAGTTCATGAAGCTTTCCCATGGAGTCTATTCTGCTCTGGGCAGAGACAATGATATTTTGGGTCTTTTTATCCGGTATTCTGGAGCCTTGCAACTGAAGCAGGGAGACTACCATTTGAAGGTTGTTCTTTACACGGTGGTGCACCTCTTTGAGAAGAATACTCTTCTCTTCCAGCGCTTTTGTGAGCGCTTTTGTCCTTTTATGCACCATATCCTGAAGCCTTACCTGCTCCTCTTTGTGGTAATCTATCAGCTCCCTGTCGGCAGCCTCTTTTTCGGCTTTTAATGTATTTATACGGTCGGCCAGACCGATGGAGAATATCAGGGCTTCGAAGGCGAAGCCCATTTGGGGAATGTAGTTGAACCCGGATAAAGAGGGGAAGAAACCAAAACCTATAAGT
>CAYZMY010000157.1:0-2846 GCA_964479605.1 uncultured Campylobacterales bacterium
AATTTGCGTCTCATGAAATGGTTTACGCAAAAAGCGTAAAATCGTCTCGAAATCTCTGATTTCGAAGCTTCAGGGGGTTGTAGGGCCGGCCAGGCCCTGCCAAATTACAGGCTTTGCCTGAAATTTGCGTAACATCAGACAGTAATATTTTCTATCCAGTCGCACTTCGAACCCTTCACTACGAGCGCATCGAGCTGATACGGAATATCGATTCCTTTTTTCTGAATATACCACTCGATCGTGCGAAGAAGTTTCGAAAGTTTTGCGGGAGTGATGTTGTAGATCGGCTCAAAGCCTTTGCCGCTTTTTACTTCTACAAAATGCAAAACGCCATCTTTTTCGGCGATAATGTCAACCTCGCCGAAGCGGCATGAAACGTTGCGTGCAACGATTCTGCAGCCGTTAGAGATGAGAAAAGTTACGGCGGCGGCTTCCGCGATATCACCGACTGCTCGGCTCACGCGGGAAGAACCTCCACCTTGACAGATTTGAACGCCGCCGTCAGAATTAGCTCGTCGCTCTCGTCGCCGAAAAGGTAGTTGATTTTAGATTTCGCATGGTGGAACGTTACAAAAAGGGTATCTGACTTCACTTTCGGAGTGAGTTTGAGCCGCAAGGGCGCACTTTCGCCGTATTCGCTCTTCAAGATCACATATTCACTCTTAGGCAGGCGGCTCTCATCCTCTTCACTCGCCAAAAGTATATCTTCGTCGTAGCGGCTGTCGAGCTTTTCGCACCTATGTGTCTGTGCGGCATTGTTGTATTGAGCAAGCGTTCTGCCCGTAGTGAGGTAGAAGCCCGACTCAACGCCTCCCGACCTGAGCTCTTTTACCATACCTCGCTCCCGGTATCCGTGGTATAAGAATTTACCCAGACCGTCTTCTGTTCTGAAATCTAGCAGGTGAAGAACCGGCGTATCCTCGGTATATACCGGCCACTGAAGACCTCGTTTTCGATGACGCTTGAGACGAAGATATGTAGCCTGGCTGAATCGCCTGTGGGCCACCTCTCTTACCTCGTTCCATACCTCTTCGCCGCTCGAGTAGCTGTAGCTGCCGCGCATCTCATTTTCGAGCTTCACCAGAATCTCCCAGTCGTCGGGAAGGTCGCTTTCAACCAGCGGCTGTGAAAGGTGCAGACGTCTCATGGCGTTTACATATACACCCTCTTTTTCATAAGCCGATTTCACCCCGATGACTATGTCGGCACGCTTGGCGATCTCCGTCATGAAGAGCTCCTGAACCATGATGAACTCCAACTTTTCCAGCGCCTTTTCTATCTTGTTCTGGTTCGGGTGTATATGAGCCACATCTTCACCCATATTCAGCATCGCTTTAATCTTGCCTTCCAGCATCGCATCTATGAGCTGCGGAGTCATAAGGCCATCTTTTTCCGGCTTCTGGTAATCCGGTGTAAAATAGGGCAGACACCCCATATCGCAGGCTCCCTGCACATTGTTCTGACCTCGCAGCGGCATCAGTCCCGTACCGGTTTTTCCGATATTGCCGGTCAGCAGCGCCAGGTGTGTAATCGCCATAACCGCATAACTTCCGTCAAGGTGTTCCGTAACACCCAGACCCCAGAATATCATCGATTTTTTAAGGGCGTACTCCCTGGCGATCACGGGAATGAGTGTGGCAAGATGCTCGTAACCGGGAATGCTTCTGAAAAACTCGGGATCGGTATAAGGATCGTTCAATATACTCTCACGAAACTCTTCAAAACCGCTTGTCCTGTTCTCTACGAACTTTCTGTTGTAAAGCTCCTCTTTCAAAATCACGTGCGCCATCATATTCAGCACCAGCAGGTTCGCTTCGTATGGAATCACCGCTTTATGCTTGGCATATTTCATCATCTTTATTTCACGCACATCGATAACCGCTACATTGTCATGCAGGCGTGCGGTATCGATAATACGATTTGCTACAATCGGGTGGGCTTCGGTGGTGTTTGAGCCTATTATGAGCACAAACTCCGCTTCGTAGATGTCGTTGTAGGGGTTGGTTGCCGCACCCTCTCCGATAGTGGCTCGCATCCCTTTCAGGCTTGGAGAGTGGCAGACACGTGCACAGTTGTCCACATGCGGCGAATTCATCGCATCGCGGGTGAACTTCTGGAACATATAGGCGCTTTCGCAGCTGGTTCTGGCTCCGCCTATAGCGCAAAAACTCTCGTCCCCGTATCGCTCTCTGATCTCTGTCAGCTTCATCGCGGCCGCCTTTACAGCGCTCCCGAGGTCCGTCGTATACCATTCTTCATCCATCGGGGTGAGAGAACCTTCTATCTTTTCGGCGATTCGTGGGTTGTTTTTCAAAAAGCGCGCCGAAATGCGCGGCTGCCTGATTCGCTCATCCGACTCTACGAATCCGAACCCGTACTTCCCCTTTATGCAGAGCTTGCCCTGGCTTACGTAGCCGTCTTTGTCGGCTCTTATTTTATGGATTGTGTTGCCGTCGACTTCGGCTACTATGTCGCATCCGACACCGCAGTATGTACAAACACTCTCTATCTCTTTGTAATGCAAAACTCTCTCCCCCTCTATTTCGCTTTTACACGGCAGCCGAACCTGCCGGCCTACTCCTCCATTCGTATCATAACCGGATGTTCCCGGACGCTTTCGAGCTCGAAAAGCCGTTTCATAGCACTTTGCATCGAACTCTCTTTACAAGAATGAGTAGCAAGCAGCAGCGATGCGGACTCTTCGGAGCCCGGCTTTTGCAGCATCGTCTCTATGGAGATATTCTCTTCGCCCATGACACGGCTCACTTTCGCAAGAACGCCCGGCCTGTCTTCAACTTCGAGGCGGATGTAGTATTTGCTTACGACAGACTCCCTTCCAAGAAGCT
>CAYZMY010000158.1:0-2823 GCA_964479605.1 uncultured Campylobacterales bacterium
CTTATAGACGGTTTGCAGAGCGAACGCGAACAGGGCATTACCATCGACGTGGCATACAGGTTTTTCGCGACCGACAGGCGCAAATATATCATTGCCGACACACCGGGCCATGAACAGTACACCAGAAACATGGTTACGGGTGCAAGTACCGCAAATCTGGCGATTATTTTGATAGATGCCAGAAAAGGTGTTTTGACCCAGACCAGAAGACACGCATATATCGCTTCTTTGCTGGGTATAAAGCATATAGTGGTAGCTATCAACAAAATGGATATCGTCGACTATTCCCAAAAGGTATACGACGACATAAAAAGCGATTTTCAAAAGATGTACGACAAACTGAAAGAGAGCCTCAGACACGCTGTAGGCGAACGGTTTAAAGCGGCTGAAACGGTCGATTTCATCCCGATCAGCGCTCTCAACGGCGACAATGTGGTACAAGAGAGCGAAAATATGGAATGGTACGGCGGCACACCGCTGCTTGAATATCTTGACACGGTGGAGATAGCGAAAGATATCAACCGGACAAGTTTCAGATTTCCGGTCCAGTATGTCAACAGGCCCAATCTCGATTTCAGAGGCTTTTGCGGAACGATAGCGGGCGGAAGTATCAAAAAAGGTGAAAGAATCACGGTTTTACCGTCAGGCAAGAGCAGTGTCGTCAAAGAGATTGTGGCACCGTCCCAAAAACCGCACAAAGAGGCTTTGGAGACAATTGACGAAGCCTATGCCCCGATGGCGGTGACCTTGACGCTCGAAGATGAAATAGACATAAGCAGAGGCGATCTGATAATCAAATCCGACGAGAATCTGAAAACCTCCAATACCATTGAAGCGATGGTCGTATGGATGGATGAAAAACCGCTGGATACAGGCAGAGAGTATGAGATCAAAAGAGCCACAACCTCGCTTAATGCGATTTTCGAATCTGTTGAGTTCAAAAAGGATGTCAACAGTTGGGAAGAGATCGCGACAGATAAGCTGGAGCTTAATGAAATAGGCAAATGCACCCTCACTCTGACAAGGGAGATCGCCTGTGATCCGTACAGTTCCATCAAAGGGACAGGAAGTTTTATTGTAATAGACAAAATATCGAACCATACAGTAGCGGCAGGCATGATTATAGATGCATCGCATATAGAGGCTAAAGAGAGAGTCTACACCGAAGCAGATATAGAACTCAACGCCTACATAAGAAAGCACTACCCTGAGTGGAGATGCGAAAAGATCGGGAACTGATCCCGCCTTCAAGGAGAAAACGATGAAAGAGAGCAAAGCGGCACGTGTAGAGAGAATAAAACGTGAAAAAGACGGTCTGGATGTACTGGAAAACATATATGAGTATGCAAAGCAGAACAAAGAGCTGGACCCTGAAGATATAGACAGATTGAAATGGTACGGTCTCTATACGCAAAACCGAAGCCTTCAGTCCGAGGATGACCTGAATCAGTATTTTATGCTGCGTGTTAAGATTGAAAACGGAGTCTTGAACACAAAACAGATAAAAACTCTGGCCGACCTTTCACTTCAATATGCAAACGGATCGGCCGACCTGACGACGAGGCAGGATCTTCAGTTTCACTGGATTCTGCTAAAGGATCTTCCGTCAATATTTGAAAAGCTTCAAGAAGTGGGCCTGACAACCCGTATGGCTGCGGGAGATGTGGTGAGAAATACGGTCACATGCTCTCTAAACGGAAAGTCCGGCAACGAAATAGCGGATGTCAGCGGTATAGTAAAAGAGATAAATACCCTTTTTGATGCCAACAGGGAGTTCAGCAACCTGCCCAGAAAATTCAAAATAGGTGTAAGCGGCTGCGGTTCCCACTGTATGCCGCACGAGATTCAGGATCTCAGCTTCGTGGCGGCTTACGATAGAAACATGAATGTACGTTTTGCGGTTTACGCAGGCGGAGGACTGGCCAGCAATCGCCGTTTCGCAGATTTTCTGGGTTACATTGAGGAGGAAGAGATTATTCCCGTAACAAAAGCGGCTGTATCCATTTTCCGCGATTTCGGCAATCGTGAAAAGAGAAACAGGGCAAGGCTGGGTCATCTCATTAAAGCATGGGGAGCAGAGAGGTTCAAACAGGAGCTGCAGGAGCTGAGCGGAATCGAACTTGCCAAAGGAGAGCCTCCGGCAATATCTTCTGCGAAAAAAAGACACCACTGCGGCATAATCCCTTCCAAAAGAACAGGAACAAGCCATATCGGATGCGCACTTTTCGGCGGGGTTCTCGGCGGTGAACGTCTGCGACTGCTTTATGAACTGTTCGAGAAGTTCAAAATCGGCGAAATCAGATGTACCACAAAGCAGAACTTCATTATCACTGATGTTTCGGAGTGTCTGATTAAAGATATATGCGATGAACTGGAACAGATGAAGATCAACCCTTACCCTTCGGCATTTCGTACACGCACCACTGCATGTACAGGACTAGACTTCTGTAAGTTTGCAATCAGCGAAACAAAGAGCGTGGCCGAAAGTGTAGCACTATATCTTGAAAACAGATTTCCCGCGTTTGCAGAGCCCGTAACAATAAGCGTAAACGGCTGCCCCAACTCATGTGCACACCCATGTATCGCCGATATAGGATTCAGCGGAACAACCTTCAGCAGAGAAGGAAAAAAATATAAAGGGTTCGAGCTTCTTGTAGGCGGTAAACTGGAAGGTGAAGAAAGCAGGTTTTCAAAAAGAACCGGTATTCAACTGGTACATGATGAGATTCCGGCCTATCTGGAAAAGATTATCGAAAAATATCTCACAAGCAGTTATAATAGTTTTGGCGACTACCTGGCCAAAGAGGAGTTTGAATCTGTTTA
>CAYZMY010000159.1:0-2775 GCA_964479605.1 uncultured Campylobacterales bacterium
ATACGGGGCCGATGGCGTTTAGCAGCTTTATCTTTCTGTATTTGGGCGTTATGGCCGCCTCTATCATCTCGTTGTCCTCTTTGTGGCGCCCGATCACAAGTTTCGCTCCGTCCGGGAGTCTCAGATGTCTGCCGCATTTGAGCAGCTGGATGTCCGAAACTTCGAATTTGTCATATTTTATGAACTCTTTTATCTTTCTGGAGAAGTTTTCGTCTGTCAGAAGGCAGCCGCCGCCCGGCTTTTCGAAATCTTTCAGTCCGATCTCTTCTGCCATTTTCAGCTGCGTTTCACGGTTTCTGCCCGAAATTCCTAGCAGTTTCTCTCTGTCTACCCACCCTTCGCGCTCGGCAAGTGTAGGCGGCAGGAGTTTGGCGCTCATAGGCCTAAGGAGAAGATCCTGCGTTTCGGAGAGGTTCGTAACCAGGTCGAGCGCTTCGCGCCGCTGGCTCATCGGTCTTTGGCCCACGACTTCGCCGCTTATGAGAAAGCTCGCACCCCATTCGTCCATCAGATCCCTGGCGATTCCAAACATATTTCCGTGGCAGTCTATGCAGGGGTTGAGGTTTTTTCCGTATCCGTATTTCGGGTCGAAAAGGATGTCGCGCAGGTACTGGTCTTTTATGTCCAGAATCCTGAGCTCGGCACCGACCTGGTCGCACATATTCTGCATGTGCGCTTTTCTGCTTTTGGTGCTTCCGAAACCTATGTCGAGATTCAGGGCGATTACGTCGATACCCTGATCGATTATCAGCTTCATCGAAAGGGTGCTGTCGAGTCCGCCGCTAAAGAGTGCTATGGCTTTCATGTGGTACCAGTTCTCCTTGTTTGAGCTTGTTTATATAGTCTTTGTATTTTCTAAGATAAAACATCTTTTTTTCGAGGGGAAGTTTATCATATTTTTTTATAATGTCAAGGGCTTTTTCGTAGTATCTTCTCAAAAAATAGTTCAACTGTTTTTTCAGCTCCTCTTCGCTGTATATCTTTATGGAGTCGTCGAAATCTATCTGGAGCAGTTCACTGTTCTCGCGCCCCTGTACAAGCGCCTCGAAGGCGTCTTTGTGGGTAAGAAACATCGAGCTGTCCATGACATCCAGAACCATGTCGGTGAGGCTCGGAGTCTTGAGAAGGGTCTTTATGATGCTCTTTTCGGCGATGTCCGAAAGTGTCAGTATTGACTGCTCCGGCATTTCGCTCTTTTTCTTCTGTGTACTCTTCAGTCTGGCACCGCTTATGCCCAGGATAGAGGCGGCATACGGAACATACTCCTCCTGAAGAAAAGGGGAGAGCGAGCCGAGGTAGTTTTTGATGCTGTTGAAAGCCTCCTCTTTCCCCTTGGGCGTATGTATATCGTACGACGATACCATCTTGTCGATTACAAACCTGGCAAAAGGAATGGGCGATGCGAAAAGCGCCTCTATGGCATCCGCATTGCCCGCATTTACCATGTCTGCCGGGTCCATTCCCCCCTCAAAGAGTATGACCCCGCCGTCGAAGTTGTGGCGGCTTAGAAGCAGCGCCGCCTTCATCGCCGCATTTATTCCGGCTTCGTCGCCGTCATAGGCTACGATCACCTCCGGCTCTCCCTTTTTTAGAAGCGGGAGGTGGTCGTTGGTCAAAGATGTGCCCAGTGTCGCCACAGCTGTGCCGAAACCGGCCTGATGGAGCATTATGACATCCATGTACCCCTCGACCACGATGAGCCGCTTTTTGCGGTAGATCTGCTCTTTTGCCAGATGGTAGCCGTAAAGGAGCCTCGATTTGTTGAAGAACTTCGTCTGCGGCGAGTTTATATATTTTGCCGGGTGGTTCGTAAGTGTCCGGCCGCCGAACCCCACCGGCATTCCGGAGGGCGAAAAGATCGGAAAGATAAGGCGCTCTATGAGTCTTGCATAGTAGCGCCCCCGCTCGTGTCCCAGAACTCCAACCTCTTCCGCTCTGCCCAGAGGTATCATGGTTCTTTGCAAAAAGGCTAGAGTCTCTTCGCTCGAGGGGGCGTAACCGAGGCCGAACTTCTCTATGCTCGCAAGCGAAACACCTCTTTTTGTCAGATACTCTCTTGCCGTATCGTTATGCTCGAGGTTGGCGCGGTACCAGCGGCCTATGGCTTCCAAAATCCTGCGCTCCGTGTTTCCGCCGCTTTCGCCTTTTGTGTAGCGGAGCGTGAAGTTGTACTGGCTTGCAAGTTTCTCTATCGCTTCGGGGTAGCTGAGCTTTTCAAACTCCATCAGGAACTTGATCGCATCGCCTCCGGCTCCGCATCCGAAACATTTGTAGAACTGTTTTGACGGGCTGACGATGAAACTTGGAGTCTTTTCGTCGTGAAAAGGGCATAGCCCCTTGAAATTTGAGCCGTTTTTTTTGAGTTCGACATAGTTGCCCACCACATCCACTATGTCTATCGTCTGCTTCAGCTGTTCTATGGAGTTGTTATCTATCATTGTTTTATTATATAATAAATAGCCATACATTTTATATGGCAGTGAGCATTGAGCAGTGAGCAGAAAATATGGAACCGATTTCTAGCTACTCACTGCCCACTGCCCACTACCTGATTTCGGAAAGGTCGGTAAGTGGATGCCCTGCTTATAAATTACCGCGATCCGCTCTTTGCCGTATTGCTGATAGCCGGTATGGTGTTTGTCATCGCCCTCGTCAGTTACTGGTGGGGTGTCTATGTAAAGAGCCGGAAGTCCCGCCGTCTTCAGAGATTTCTGCGCCGATTCGAGACGCAGGGGGTGAAAAAGAGCCTCGAGTCGATGCCCTATTCGCCTACCA
>CAYZMY010000160.1:0-2759 GCA_964479605.1 uncultured Campylobacterales bacterium
CGCAGGATGGGCTTTTGGAGGACTACGCCTTTTTCGCCGATGCGGCTTTGAGCGCCTACGGGGCGACGCTTGAAAAGAGCTATCTCGAGGATGCGAAGAGGTATTCCAAGCAGGCTCAAAAGAGGTTCTACAGAGGCGGAAGATGGCTGCTCGGTGACGGTGAGCCGAAGAGTTATGCGGATATCAGCGACAGCTACTACAGGTCTGCACTCTCTGTTCAGATCAACAATCTAATCTCTCTGGCGGTGCTCGAGAGCTCTTTTAAAGACGAAGTTATGGCGAGAGAGAGCCTCAAGGGTTTCGGTGCGCTAATAAACAGCTCCCCGGATGCCTATCCCGAAGCGCTTACGGCGTATCTGAGGCTCGAAAAGGGTGTAGTCGCCATAAAGAGCTCGAGAGAGAATCTTTTGAAAAACTCATCGAAAATAGAGAAGATCGACTATCCGTTCCTCTTAAAGAGTGCGGCTGCAACCGAGATATGGCAGGCTTGCGACTTCAAGAGTTGTTTCGCTTACTCCAAAAACCTCGATAAGGTGATAGAGGCGATAGAGAGCAGGTAGGGGGCGACCCTACACTTTGAACTGGCTGATCTGCTGAAGCACTTCATCGGCCAGTTTGCCGATATGTTTTATGCTCTCGTCGCTCTTCTCTATGCTGTCTCTGTTGACTTCGGAGAGGCGTTTTATCTCGTACATCTTTTCTATGAATGCTTCCATTATGGATGCCGCCTGCTCAACCGCATCGGCTGTTTTTTCCACACTTCCGACAGCTTCTGTCATATTTGTAGATACTTCACCCATTTCACTTTGAACCTGTGAGGCTTCCGCGGTAAGGCGATTTACATTTTCGATATTGCGGTTCATTTCTCCGCTGCTGTCCATAATGGCCTGTACTATTATGTTTATGGTCGCATTAATATCGGCAAGGCTCTTTTGCGTACGCTCCGCAAGCTTTCTCACTTCATCCGCCACGACGGCAAAGCCTCTGCCGTGCTCACCAGCGCGTGCAGCTTCTATCGCCGCGTTCAGTGCCAGAAGATTTGTCTGGTCTGCGATGTCGCTTATGACTGTGAGAACCTCTTTGACCTGCTCGGCATCCTGGCTCAACTGTTTGAGCCTCTCCGCGAGTTCGTGCTCCACTACGGCATTGCTCTCTATTTGGCGTATCGTGCTCTCGATAAGTCCTATCGCATCGCCGAGGCTTTGATGGGCATGTGTCATGTTCTCTTTGGTAGCTACCACTTCACGGTTGCTGGCTACCAGTTTCTCTTTAAGCTGTGAGGCTTCGTTTGCACCCTCTTCTATGATGGCGGACTCTTCACGGATATTTGCTCTGATCAGTTTGAATGTATCGTCCAAAACTGTAGTCGTGCGCTTATTCTCATTTGCACTGCTTTGTGCATGCGATGCAAATTCGTGGAGTGATCTCAAAAACTCTCTCAAAGCTTCCCTGATACTTCCGAATTCATCGTGTTCATAGATTCTGATTTCAGTCGTAAGATCTTTGGACGATGCAATATTTGTAATAAGACCCTTCAGAGAGTTCAGACGCATCTCCAGATCTTTTACAGAGAGTGCCGCAATCAGAAGCATGAGCAAAATTATGATACCCCCGGCAACCGCTTCGATAATTGCGGTATCGTGGAAGCTCTCAAGGTCATGGCTGATCTGAGCTGCTATCTCATCGTCTATCTTTTTCAGAACATTGATCTTCTTTGTTATGGTATCGAACCAGTGCTCCGCATCGACATTGAAGTTGCCTTCCTGGTGCGCTATGGCTATAGCTCTCATCTTTTTGACCAGATCGAACGATTCATCTTTTATCGCTTTTTTATAGTAAGCGACCATAGGATCGGGCGCGTATGAGAGAAAATCGTCCAGATATGCATTCTGCTCGGCTATCAGCACTATCAGCTTACGATACATACCGGGCGAAAAGCTATCAGCAGCGAAGGTTCCGCTCAAAACCGCCCTCTCTACACCTGCACGCTCTTTCGATTTCAAAAACGACGTATATGCGACAAGATCTTTGGTTATCCGCTCTTCTGGTGAGAGTTTTGAAGAGGTTGCAATGATGTTTAGCATCTTGGCATTCATATTCGTAAAATATGCCACTACCTCTTTGAGCGGTAATTTAAGCTTGGATATCTGCTCTCTCATAGCAGGGAGTTTTTCGAGGTCAGCGTTGAGAATCTCCACTCTCTTTTTCAGATCGGGAGGAAACTCATTGAAGTCTATCTTTTTCAGTATCTGCATGTACTCTTTGACTCTCTGGTCGGTAAGCTTGCGCTGTGCGGGAAGCTTTTTTACAAATTTTTTACCGTGGCTGCCCGTATATCCGGCACTTGCTCCCCGCTCTTTTTGTGTCTCGTGGACCAGACGGCTGAGGCTTTCGCTAAGCTTGACAAGCTGTTTGACCTTCTCTATCTTCTGCTTGAATTCGAAGTGGCTTTTCAGGTCCGTTCCGGTGTAGTAGAGCAGAGCAATAGTGGGAAGGACAACAAGAAGCAGCATTTTGCCCTTTATAGTCAACCTCGATAATGGGTTCATCAGTTTCCTTTCAGTAGTTTGTCATCAAGTCGGTCGTAGTCGATCAGGTTTTCATCGCATTCGCAGTGGTATTTCCCCTGAGCATCATAATATTCGATACAATCTTTGTACCGTTTTGTCGATATGCCCTCTTCGTTGAAGTAGACACAGCCTTGTAGCAGAAGTAGTATCGGCAGAATTACAAAATATTTCATATTGTTACTTTACACC
>CAYZMY010000161.1:0-2758 GCA_964479605.1 uncultured Campylobacterales bacterium
CTTGAGAGGGTTCTTGAAGCTTCCGGCCTGCGCGAGGGTGAAGAGTATGAGCGTGAAGTCAGCCTTCAAGACAGCGAGAGCCGCCGATTCCGCCCCGATGTCATCATACATCTTCCGGGGGACAGAGATATAATAGTAGATGCGAAAACTTCGCTTGTAGCTTACGAGCGTTACGTAAACGAAGAGGATGAAAAGCAGAAGAAGCAGTATGCAAAACTGCACCTGGATGCGGTAAAGAGTCATATAGAGAGGCTCAGTGAAAAGAGTTACGGTTCACTGGAAGGTGTAAATACACTCGATTTCATATTTATGTTCATGCCGATCGAGGGGGCTTTGATGCTGGCTCTTCAGACGGACCCGGCTCTTTATGACAGGGCCTTTTCCAAAAAGATAGTGCTTGTAAGCCCCACCACCCTTCTGGTAGCGCTCAGAGCGGTTGAGAACACGTGGCGGCATGAGCGGCAGAATAGAAATGCTATGGAGATAGCCAAAAAAGCCGGAGCACTCTATGATAAATTCGTAGGGTTCGCCGAAGATCTTGAAAAGATAGGAAAGCAGATCGAGACGGTGCGCAAAACTTACGACGGAGCCTGGAGAAAGCTTACTGAAGGGAAAGGAAATATCGTAAGAAGAGTTGAGGAGCTGCATGAGCTCGGCGCAAGAGCCACAAAGAGCATGCCAAAAAAACTCTCCGACTCTGCCGGTACTTCGGACGAACCACTTCTGCCTGCCTCAGACGGGCAGAAATAGTAGTTATTTACCGGTAAATTCATTCGGCGAAAGGCCGAGCAGTTTCGTAATAACGGCCGGCAGAAGTTCATGCTCTGCTCTTTGGATTTTGCTCCTGAAACTCTCCAATGTATCGCTCTCTTCGATCCTGACGCATTTTTGATCAATTATTTTACCGCCGTCAAGAGTGGAGTCGACATAGTGCACGGTGACTCCGCCGACCCGCATTCCGCTGCCGAAACTCTCCTCTATGGCGTTTGCCCCTTTAAAGAGCGGAAGGAGCGAAGGGTGAAGGTTTATGGCTTCTATCTGCGATGTGAAAACATTTGTCAGGATTCTCATGAAGCCGGCCATCACGACAAGCCGGGGCGAGATCTCTTTTATCTTCGACACAAGTGCCGCATCGAAACTCTCCCTCTCCCCGAACTTTTTGTGGTCTATGATGGCGGTTTCGATGCCATAGGCTTTCGCGAGTTCTATTCCGGGGGCGTCCGGCCTGTTGGTCAGAGGCGCTATTTTGATTTTTTTGCCGTCTATATCTTTGTTGTGAAAACGCTTTATAAGATTTTCGAGATTGCTTCCTCTGCCGCTGAAGAGTATGGCGATAGTTACGTTTTCAGCCAACGCATCTCCTCAATAAGATCTTCCGCAACAGCGCTGTAGTCGGCACCTTTGTATCTTTTTGCCGCCATGGAGAGTGCCAGTGAACCGTTTATCGCGGCATTCAATGGGGTATAGCCCTGTGCAAGCAGGGAAGAGATCAGGCCGCTGAGGACATCTCCGCTGCCCGCCTGCGAAAGTACGGGCGTACCGAGCGGATTTACATATACAGTGCCCTTGTAGGCTATGAGGGTATTGGCCCCTTTAAGCAGCAGAACCGTCTCGGGATACCGGTCGCTGAACCGTTTGGCCCAGCCAAAGCGGTCGCGCTGAATAGCAGAGACATCCACATCGTCGATTTCGAGCGTCTTTAGAAGTGCCGAAAACTCTTTTGGATGAGGAGTTATAACCGTTTTACTGCACTCTAAAAGGATAGTTTTGACCCAGGGAACATAACATGTATCCGCATCGAGCAGGACCGCCAGGTCTCTCTCTATTATGGAAGATTTTATAATTATGGGGTCATATTCCAGCCCCAGCCCCATACCCATGGCTACGGCCGAACTGTTTTCGGGCAGTTCGCCTGCCTGCATAAGGGAGTGGGGGATGTTCTCTATAAGGTGGTCCGTAAGAAGCGTTACCAGACCGGCTCCGAAGCGAAGGGCTGCCGAGCCGCAGAGTATGGCGGCACCCTTTTTCCTGCCGGCTACTACGCAGAGGTGTCCATAGTCGCCTTTGTGTGCGGCGGGGTTGCCTCTCGATGGCGGATTGAAATCTCCTTCTTCGAGCATGAAGGTTTCGGTATGGTGTTCGTAGAGCTTTCTGCTCACTCCAAGGTCGACGACCTCTATCTCCCCGGTATGCTGTTTTGCGAAATCGCTGAACAGTGCCCTTTTCAAAGCCCCCATCGTAACGGTGAGGTCGGCTCTGAAAGCTATCGGATTCGGATTTCCCTGCGGATCTATTCCGCTCGGGATGTCGCAGGCTATTTTGTACCCTCCCATACCGTTGAGAGCGTCTATAAGGTCTATCCCGTTTATATCGAGCGGCTTGGAGAAGCCGGCACCGAAGAGTGCATCGACTATTACGTCGGCGTGCAGGGGAAGAGCGCTTACTGTATCTAGCCCTATCTGCTGAGCCCGTTCGAGCTGGAGTTTCGCCATCGCAGATTTCGCTCCGTAGGGCAGAAAGAGCGAAACTTCGTAATCTTCATGCAGTAGCCGTGCCAGAGTGATTCCGTCGGCACCGTTGTTTCCCGGCCCGGCTACTATTAGAATATGAGACTCCGGCCCGGCAGCCTCCTCTACGGCCCGCTTCAATCCCATAGCCGCGTGCTCCATCAGGATGTCTTCGGTAAGATCGAACTTTTCGTAACATCGTCTGTCGAGAGCGTAGCAGTCGTCGAATATCTTTTGCATCGGTTGCCCTT
>CAYZMY010000162.1:0-2749 GCA_964479605.1 uncultured Campylobacterales bacterium
AAAGCATCACTTTGCCCGTACCTATAAGGTCGCCGTCGCCGAATGCGATGGAGTATCCTATAATTACCCATACCAGTGTTCCCACAGCATACGCCGCAAGGCTCATACCCATCGTGTTGAGTATGTTTTTGCTGCGTGTAAGGCCGCCGTAAAATAGTGCAAGACCTGCAGGCGTCATAAGCATTACAAATGCAGTCGCGACCAGCATCCATGCCGTATCGCCGCTGTTTAGCGTATCTTCTGCGAAAGCCATTGCCGGAAGCAAAGGCAGTGCGAGTAGCCACTTCTTCATAAGATCTCCTTTGGTAAATTTATACTCAAAGTATACAAATTATATGCACCCGAAGATAGATACATATTGCTTAAAAAATAGGCATAGATGCCAATATCTTCATACGGGATCGACGACAGCTCCCCTATACATATATATAAAGAGCCTGTTGCTACGAAAATTAAGGTAATTTGAGATAGAATCAATCTTAAAATTTTCAAAGCAAAAGGTTTTGAATGTCCGATCTGTTCAAGGAAAACGAAGATATTCAGGAGATTTCGATAGAAGATAGCATCAAGGGAAGCTATCTTGACTATTCGATGAGTGTAATCATAGGCCGCGCACTTCCGGATGCCAGAGACGGTCTCAAACCGGTACACAGACGAATACTTTACGCCATGCATGAGCTGAATCTCACCTCGAGAGCCGCATACAAAAAGAGTGCGCGTATCGTCGGTGACGTTATCGGTAAATACCACCCGCACGGCGACACCGCCGTTTACGATGCGCTTGTAAGGATGGCGCAGGAGTTCTCCATGCGCATCCCGCTCGTTGACGGACAGGGAAACTTCGGCTCTATCGACGGAGACAACCCTGCGGCAATGCGTTATACGGAAGCACGAATGACACGCCTTGCCGAGGAGCTTTTGAGAGACATCGAAAAAGATACCGTCGATTTCATTCCAAACTACGACGACACGATGCATGAGCCGGACGTACTGCCGAGCCGAGTGCCCAACCTGCTGCTAAACGGTTCGAACGGAATCGCGGTGGGAATGGCGACGAACATCCCTCCGCACCGTCTTGACGAGCTCATAGACGCACTTTTGGTAGTAATAGACAATCCGGCAGCAGAACTGGACAGTCTGATGGAGCACATCAAGGGGCCGGACTTCCCGACCGGAGGCATCATATTCGGCCGCAAAGGGATACTCGACGCTTACAGAACAGGTCGCGGCCGCATCAAGGTACGCGCCAAAACACACATAGAAAAGAAGGGTCACCGCGAGGTTGTAGTCATAGACGAACTTCCCTATCAGGTGAACAAAAGCAAGCTGATAGAAAATATAGCCCAGCTCGCAAAAGACAAAGTTATAGAGGGCATCAGCGAAGTAAGGGATGAGAGCGACCGCGAGGGTATCCGGGTAGTTATAGAGCTCAAAAAAGATACAATGAGTGAAATCGTACTCAACAACCTCTTCAAATCGACCCAGATGCAGACCACATTCGGCATAATCCTGCTCGCCATTCAGAACAAGGAGCCGAAGGTCTTCACGCTCACCGAACTTCTGAATCTGTTCATCCAGCACAGAAAAACCATAATTATACGCCGCACCATATTCGAACTCGAAAAGGCGAAGGCCAGAGCTCACATCCTCGAGGGACTTCGCATAGCTCTGGACAATATAGACGAAATTGTCGCACTTATCCGAGCATCGAAAGATGCCGCCGAAGCCAGAGATGGGCTCATGGAGCGCTTCAGCCTGAGCGAGAAGCAGGCGCAGGCGATTCTCGATATGCGTCTGCATCGCCTCACAGGACTCGAACGCGACAAGATCGAAAAAGAGTACAAAGAGCTGATGGCGGAGATAGAGCGCCTGAGCAGCATTCTCAAAAGTGAAGATCTTCTAAGCCAGATGATCAAAGAGGAGCTGCTAGATATAAAAGAGCACTTCTCTACACCCCGCCAGACAGAGATCGTAGACGACTATGAAGATATCGACATAGAAGATCTCATCCCCAACGAGCCAATGGTCGTCACGATCACCCATCGCGGCTACATCAAGCGCGTTCCGGTAAAACAGTATGAAAAACAGCATCGCGGCGGAAAAGGCAAAACCGCCGTTACGACACACGAAGATGACTTCATAGAGAACTTCTTCATCTCCAACACGCATGATACACTGATGTTTGTTACCGACCGCGGGCAGCTCTACTGGCTCAAAGTCTACAAAATTCCGGAAGGCTCCAGAACTGCGAAAGGAAAAGCGGTCGTCAACCTGATTCAGCTTCAGCCGGAAGAGAACATAATGGCTATCATCCCGACGACAGATTTCGACCAGAGCAAATCTCTCGCATTCTTCACCAAAAACGGTATCGTCAAACGCACCAACCTGAGCGAATTCAAAAATATCCGCTCCGTAGGTGTACGGGCCATCACTCTGGACGAGGAGGATGAACTGGTAACGGCCAAGATAGTCCTTCCGGAGACGCAGTGGCTCTTCGTGCTGACACAGAAAGGCATGTGCATACGCTTCCCGGTAACAGATGCCAGAGAGATCGGCCGAACGGCACGCGGTGTAACAGCCATACGCTTCAAGATAGAGGGTGACCATGTTGTCGGAGCCACGACAATCAGAGACGAGGAGCAGGAGCTTCTCACCGTTGCCGAAAAGGGTATAGGCAAGCGTACCGAAGCAGGAGAGTACAGGCTCCAGAGCCGTGGCGGCAAAGGGGTACTGGCGATGAAGCTCACAC
>CAYZMY010000163.1:0-2748 GCA_964479605.1 uncultured Campylobacterales bacterium
TCGCACGTTTTCTCCTTTAGATTTGACTAAACTTGGCTTTCAAAGACTCTTTGAAAAGCGGCATTTGAGAAAGAAGTTCGCTTTTCAGCTGCTCTTCCTCTTTTTTCAGATCATCCAGGAATGACTGATACCTCTTTTCAAGCTCCTCTTTTTTCGCCTCGATTTTACTCATGGCAAGAAGCTTCGACTCTTCGATGGTTTTGGCTCTCAATGCGGCGGCTTCATTTTTTGCCTCCGTAATTATCGCTTCCGTCTTCGCTTTCAGCTCTTCAACATCGGAACCTGTTGAGCTCACATTTTCAAGATCTTTGCGGATACTCTTGTCGCGCTCATCCATAAACGCCAAGAGTGGTTGATAAAGCCAGCTGTTAAGCAGTATCAGCAGCACAAGAAATACAACTGCTACAACCAGCATTAAAGAAGGAACAATATCCAGCATGCACACTCTCCTTTCAAAAAATTGGGCAATGTTATCATATTTATCCAAAATTAAAAATTAAGGATAATCTAAATCCTCCAGTTTGCGCGCATTTATCAACGTAAAAAAGAGGAGACAATTAAACTATTTTGCAAACCTTTTTAGAAAAGATTTCAGTTCATCTTCATTTTTGAGTTCGATCTCGACTCTTCCCTTTTTCACTTTTACACCGAAAGGAATATGCTCTTTTATAATTTCAGAATACGGTCCAAGATCGAATATGTCTGTACTTTCCGGATTTGTCTCTCTATTACTCTTTTTAGGTTCGTTTTTGAGCCTTGATACAAGCTGCTCCGTTTCACGCACACTAAGCTTCTGACCGGTTATCGTATCACACACTATTCGCTGGTTTTTCTCATCAAGACCGACCAGAACCTTTGCATGTCCCTGAGAAATCTGGGACGATGAGAGTTTTTGCAGGATATACTCATCCAATTGCAGAAGTCTGAGAGTATTTGTAATCTGAGCTCTGCTTTTGTGAATAGTTTTGGCGAGCTCTTCTTGAGTAATGCCGTACTCTTCTATCAGCTCTTTGTATGATCTGGCAAGTTCGATGGGATTAAGTGCTTCACGCTGAATATTTTCTATAAGAGCCAGTTCTCTGAAGCGGGAGCGGTCTATATCGGCGATAATGGCGCGTATAGTCTCCAGACCGGCTACTCTGCTCGCACGCACACGGCGTTCTCCGGCTATCAACACATAGTCCCCGTTTTGTTCGATAACTACAACAGGCTGCAGCAACCCGTGACGTTTTATGGATTCGGAGAGCTCTTTTATTGCATCTTCATCAAAATGTTTTCTGGGCTGGTATGGATTCGGCACGATCTGTGAAAGCGGAATCTCGACAACCATCTCCTGCGTATCGTTTCCGGACTGGAACTCATTTTCATACGCTTCGGCTACTTCGCCCAGTATTGCTCCAAGCCCGCGTCCGAGGGACTTGTTTTTCGCTTTTTTCCCCATATTCTTCTCTTATGTCGCCAAGATAGCCTGGGCAAGATGCTGGTACGCCTTTGAACCTGTCGATTTTATATCGTAAAGAATAACCGGCTTTCCGAAACTGGGACTCTCCGCAAGCTTTACGTTACGGGGGATGACTATAAATTCGTCATCTTCCGCAGATTTGAAGAGTTTACTCTTGAAATGCTGTGTCAAGTCGGCAAAAACCTGCTTGGAAAGGTTGTTCTGACCGCTGTACATGGTCGGCAGGAACCCTTTTATCTTCAGTTTCGGGTTAATCGTCTTTTTTATAAGACGTATCGTATTCAGAAGCTGTGCCAGTCCCTCCAGTGCAAAAAACTCGCACTGAATCGGTATAATCACCGAATGCGCAGCGCTCAGAGCATTGATCGTAATAGGCCCGAGTGCAGGAGGTGAGTCTATAATAATATAGTCGTAATCTTTTTTTACCTCATCGATTTTTCGTTTTAAAACGAGTTCACGGCCTTTTCTTGTTTCGGAGTCGTAAAACTCCTTTTCAACTCCTACCAGCCCTATATTGGAAGGAACCAGGTGAAGTGTCGAAAGTGTCGTCTTTAAAATTGTGTCGGAAATTTTTTTGGCACCGATAAGAACGTGGTATATGTTGTACTCGTAGTCATTACGATGAAAACCGAGACTGGTTGTAGCGTTTGCCTGTGGATCGGCATCTATCAGCAAGACTCTCTTTTCGGCAACTGCCAAAGAAGCCGCAAGATTAACAGCAGTCGTTGTTTTTCCCACACCGCCTTTTTGGTTGGCTATAGTAATAATTTCACTCATCTTAAACTCACAACCCTTCTTTTGCCTATCATCAGCGATCCGTCATTTTGTAAAACCGCATCACTTAATTTCAGCATTTCGTTCCCTGCATGGGTACAGTACTTTTTGCTCTTTTCAAATTCTAAACTATAGTTGCTAAAAATCTGCTTCCATGAAGGAAGATTTTCCAAATTTTTCAAAAACGTTTCCAAAAGTTCCATCGGTTCGATATCTATATCCAGAACCCCGAAACCATGGGGTGCGGAGACGATATTGATACCGATTCCGACAATCACGTTTTTTCCTTTTTTGGCAGTGATGCAACCCCCTGTTTTAGTCTCTTTGAGGTAAAAATCGTTAGGCCATTTCAGCCAAACTTCCGACCCTGTTTTTTTCAGCGTCTCTTTCATCAAAAAAGCAAAATATATTGAAGCGGCACCAAGCGGAAGATCTTTGGGAAGATTCTCTTCCGGGAGCAGAATGGAGGCAAAAAAGTTGCCCCTCTTTCCGATCCACCTGTTTTCACGGCT
>CAYZMY010000164.1:0-2741 GCA_964479605.1 uncultured Campylobacterales bacterium
TTTCAATTTTCTTCAAGTCCCCCTATGTTATAAATCTCGTAAACAGTAATTAGGAGACTCTTTATGAGCGATATACTTAAAATCGGCAATTATGAATTTACAAGCCGCCTTATCGTCGGCAGCGGGAAATATCCCGATTTTCAGACAACAAGGGATGCGACTCTTGCAAGCGGATCCGAAATGATAACAGTGGCTGTGCGCCGGGTAAATATAACCAGCCCGGATGAAGAGAATCTGATGGACTATTTTAAAGATACCGATGTCAAGTTCCTTCCCAACAGTGCAGGGTGTACAACCGCAGATGATGCGATAACTCTCTTTCGTCTGACGCGAGAAGCGACAGGAATCGATCTTATAAAGCTGGAAGTCATAGGCGATACCCAAAAGACACTCTATCCGGATGTGATAGAGACGATAAAAGCGTGTGAAGTGCTTTCAAAAGAGGGTTTTACTGTAATGGCCTATACAAACGACGACCCGATAATTGCAAAAAGACTCGAAGATGCCGGTGCGGCGGCGGTTATGCCTCTTGCGGCACCGATAGGAAGCGGACTGGGTGTACAAAACAGGTATAATGTAGTATTCGTGCGCGAAGCTGTAAGCGTGCCGGTTGTTGTAGATGCCGGTATAGGGCAGGCGAGCGATGCGGCCGCCGCTATGGAACTGGGAGCGGATGCGGTCCTGACAAACACTGCAATAGCTCAGGCAAAAGAGCCGATTGTGATGGCCGAGGCGATGAAGCATGCGGTTGTAGCAGGACGTATGAGCTATCTTGCGGGGCGGATTCCTAAACGTCCATATGCAACGGCTTCAAGTCCGATAGACGGGATGATCCAGTTTTAAGACCCGCTCAAAAGCTTAAAGGATGAGTCATGCACTTCAACGGATTGAAAGAGCAGCAGAAGTTTAAGGAATGGATCGAAGAGAGTCATGCAAAAGGTTGTGTAGACCGGGAACTCTACCGTCTCAAACGCTACGGAAGTCCGGTTACGATAGGAATGTTCCGCTGTGCAGATCCAAAGTTTGAAGAGAAGTTTTATGTTCACAGTCGAAGAACAGACCACCTTGTTCCGCTTGCCGGGCAGCACTATCTTTTCCTTTTAGATCATACAGAAATTTCCGGAGCTATAAAGGCGGCTGAAAATCTCATGCTCTATATGGAGTCGCCGGAAGATAATGAGCGTGTAGCCCTGACTCAGCTGAAAGAAGAGGATGAGCTTGAAGGAGCTTTGAAGAGGCTTTTGACACTCTTTGTAATAGCAGGCCGCAGCGAAGAGACCATTGTGGATGACTCCTTCCTGTTGCGCTGAGGCTGTCTATATTTTCAGGATTCCCATAAGGTTCAGCATCATAAATATCAGTGCCACGGGTGCAATATAACGGATGCTGAAACGCCAGACTGCAAAAAATTTGTCCCCCATCTCGTGCTCCAGTTCGGAGCGAACTCTCTCCTTTTGCAGCACATAACCGACAAAAACGGCTATCAAAAGACCGCCAAGAGGCAGCAGTATCGAGTCTGTAGTATACTCCAGAATATCAAAGAGGGGTTTCCCGCCTATTGAAAAAAGATCACCCCATGCTTTTGTATAGCTAAGAAGAGCACCTATACCGACCAGATAATATGCAGTCCCTGCTATAGCAACAGCTTTAAACCGAGTAGTATCGAAGCGGTCGATAATATACTGAACGACAGGCTCTACGAGTGATACGGCAGAAGTGAGGCCGGCAAACGATAGTGCCAGAAAAAAGAGGAGTGCCAGAAAAACTCCCAAATAGCCAAAACTGGAAAGTACTACAGGCAAAGAGATAAATACCAGCCCCGGCCCCTGTGCGGCAGGTGCGCCCTCCTGGAAAAGAAAGGTATATATAACCAGCCCCGCAACCAGAGCGATCAGTGTATCCATGAATGTTACAATGAGTGCTGTCTGTGTGATACTGGTCTTTTTGGGCAGTGATGCGGCGTATGTCATGATGGCGCCCATTCCCAGGGAGAGGGTAAAGAACGAGTGGCCGACCGCACGCACAATAGCTTCCGAGTTTAGTTTGCTCCAGTCCGGCTCGAACATGAACGAAAAGGCCTTGGAAAAACCGTCGAAGCTGAATGCGTAGACCAGCATGCCGAAAAGAATTATCATGAGTGCAGGCATAAGGATGAGGTTTATCTTCTCTATACCGCCCTTGATGCCGCGGTAGACGACATAGGTGACTATCAAGGTCGCCACGGTATGCCAGAAAATCTGTATTCCGGCTTCGTTTGCCACAAGGTTGTCGAAAGTTGCCTTTGCTGCGTCAGTGGATGTCGGCAGGCCGCTCAGGAGTTTAAACAGATAATAGAATATCCATCCGATTACAACCGAGTAGAAGGTCATTATTATAAGGCCGTTAAATCCCATGAAACCGGCATACTTCCACCCCTTCTTGTCCGGAGGGGCAAGCCGCTCGAAACTGCCTACCGTATCGCGCCGTCCGAGGGCTCCTATAAGCATTTCGGCAACCATGACGGAAAAGCCGATGAAGGCTATGGTGATGAGATAGACAAGCACAAAAGCTCCGCCGCCGTACTCACCTGTCATATAGGGAAATTTCCATATGTTTCCCAGCCCTACGGCAGATCCGGCCGCCGCCATAATAAAACCTATCCGACTAAACTGTGCAATTTTCATCTATCTAACCTCGGATGTTTGGAAAATTTTGATGGATTATACCATTTTGTTGACATGCAAAGCCATTTTTACTATAAT
>CAYZMY010000165.1:0-2721 GCA_964479605.1 uncultured Campylobacterales bacterium
AGAAAGAGGATGGCGATCACGATGATAAAAAATATTTCGCTTAGTCCCATGCCGAACATCGCATGTCCTTAATCGTTTAAATTACGCAAATTCCGGGCAGATCCCGGAAACCCGGCAGAGCCTGATAGGCCCTGCAACCCACTGAAACTTCGAAATCACCGATTTCCGGACGATGTTACTCTTTTCAGGTCGGTTTATCGGGTTTTGCCCATATCTAATGCTTAAAAAAGCAGTGTATACGCTCTTTCACCAAAGAGCAATTCGGCCCAAAGTCTATCAAAAAAGTGATTAGCCGATGATAAAGAGCGCTATTTCGTCGCTTAGCAGAAAGTCGGGGTTTAAATAACGTCCTTCCCCGCATATAAGCTTTCCTTCTCTCACGAGAAGCTTTGCTCGCTCTGCCGCCGCCCCTTCCAGCAGCCCTTTTTCTATTCCTGCACAGCTGCGAAGCCCGAGGAGTATCCGCTCTTGCAGCATCTGCTCTTCTGTCAGCGTTTCATACTCTTTGAAAAGCGGCTCCTCTATATAGAGTTCAGGCTTTCTGTGTGGGGAGTAGCGTCTGTTTCGCATACGTCCGACCGCACCGCTTCCGATTCCCAGGTAGGGCCTGTACTCCCAGTAGCCGAGGTTGTGCCGGCACGGCGAAAGACCGAAGTTTGAGACTTCATACTCCTTCCATCCATGATGTTTGAGCAGATTCCTTACTATTCGGGCCTGCTCTATCGACTCGACACGCACATCGGGGGTCTTTTGAAAGGGTGTACCCTCTTCTATAGTCAGTTCATAGGCGCTCAGATGATCTATGGGAAGCTTCAGCGCCTGCCGAATTTCCGATTCTACGCGTTCGGGTGTATCCAGTGATGTAGCGTATATCAGGTCGAGAGATATATGTTCGAATCCGGCTTTGCAGGCTCTCTCTACAGCCTCTTGCGCTCCGGCAGCTTTATGAGCCCGTCCAAGCAGTCTCAGCTTATCGTCGAAAAAGCTCTGGGCTCCCAGGCTTATGCGGTTTACACCGAGGTCTCTCATCCCCTTCAGCCAGCTTTTTGAGGCACTGTTCGGGTTTGCCTCGCTTGTGATCTCTGCACCATCTTCAAAGTACCCCTCCAGCAATCGAAAGAGCGGTTCATAGAGGTGCGGCTCTATAGTGGACGGAGTGCCTCCGCCTATAAAAAGGCTTGTCACAGAACCCTTCCGGATTTTAAATTCGCAAAGGTCGTTTTCCAACTGTTTCGCGACAGCTTTCATGTAGCTATCTTTCAGCTCGAACTTGTCTACATAGGAGTTGAAGCTGCAGTAGTGGCACTTGCTGTCACAAAAAGGTATGTGAATATAAAGAAGAATTCCGTTTTTCATTGATGCCGTTTTCTCAGAAGGTCTTAATCCGTTTTTTTCTATAATCATACCCAAAAAAAGAGCATGCCGTTCGGCGGGTTGAGGTATCGGCTCAAGTGCGGCTGTGTCAAAAAGTAATCAGTCTATGAATGATCTTAAAACGTTGAAGGAGAAGAGATACAGGCCGAATGTGGCAGCCATTATTCTCTCGTCCAAATATCCGGAAAAGGTGGAGTTTTTTATAGCTTCGCGCAGTGATATAAAAGACGCGTGGCAGTTTCCGCAGGGCGGTATCGACAAGGGGGAGACTCCGCAACAGGCTCTTTTCAGGGAACTCAAAGAGGAGATAGGCACCGACGAAGTAGAAGTGGTGGCCGAGTTTCCGGAATGGGTAAGCTATGACTTTCCGGAGGTTATAGCGAAGAAAATGTACCCGTTTGACGGTCAGCGTCAGAAATATTTTCTTGTGCGCCTCAAGCCGGGTGCCAAAATAAACCTCGATACCGAAGAGCCGGAATTTTTGCACTATACGTTTGTTCCGTATAAGCAGATTTTCGACTACATTACCTATTTCAAGCGCCCTGTCTATAAGCGGGTGCTGAACTATTTCAGAAAAAAGGGTTATCTCTAATGCAGCTAAAGGATCCTCTGTGTTGATAGTACAAAAGTTCGGCGGCACCAGTGTGGGAGATCTGGACCGAATAGCCAATGTTGCAAAACGTGTCGCCAAGACCAGAGATGAAGGTCATGACGTTATCGTTGTAGTTTCCGCCATGAGCGGAGAGACAAACAAGATGATAGAGTATGCGCACTTTTTCTCGAAAACTCCGCAAAGAGAGGCTTTGGATCTGCTTCTGAGTTCCGGAGAGCGTGTGACATCCGCACTGTTGAGTATAGCTTTGAACGAGATGGGTTATAAAACCGTCGCGATGACAGGCCGTCAGGCCGGAATTTTTACCGATAAAAGCTACACATCCGCCAGAATAGACCATATAGACCCGGCTCCTATGGGCAGTGCCGTAAAAGAGGGGAGCATTGTCGTAGTGGCAGGATTTCAGGGTATCAACCCGGACGGCAGGGTTACGACACTCGGGCGCGGAGGAAGCGACCTTACAGCCGTGGCCATTGCCGGTGCGATGGGGGCGGACCTGTGCGAGATATATACCGATGTCGACGGTGTCTATACGACCGACCCGCGCATAGAGCCCAAGGCGAAGAAGATGGAGCAGATCAGTTACGACGAGATGCTCGAACTCGCCTCTTTGGGGGCCAAAGTCCTTCAAAACCGCTCTGTAGAGCTGGCCAAGAAGATGGGTGTCAATCTGATCACGAGAAGCAGCTTCAACGACAATCCCGGAACTTTGATAACGAAGGAAGAGAATATCA
>CAYZMY010000166.1:0-2713 GCA_964479605.1 uncultured Campylobacterales bacterium
GGGGGCTTTGCCCTCGAAACGTTTCTCGATCTTTAATGGTAGAACGCCGCAATAACCGCAAAGGCGAAAAAAAACATCAGGTGAGAGATTCCTTCGACATAATTTGTCTCCCCGTTGTCAGTAGTCTTCCAGGCCAGTATTACTGTTAATATAAGTGCCCCCACCTGCAAAGAGTTGAAGTCCAGTGTCAGCTGAATATCGGCAAACGGAGAAAGAAGCATCAGAATCGGAACGGTTAGAAGTATGGATACGGTAGATGCCCCCATTGCAATATTTACAACCCTTTGAATCTGGTCAGACTTTGCCGCTTTGATGGCGGTAAAGAGCTCAGGCGATACACTGATTATAGCGATGACAAGTCCGGCCAGAGCAGCCGAGATATTAAACTCTTGTGCAATCTGCATACCGTCGCTTGCAAAGATTTCCGCAATAACGCCTATAAGAAAAATCAGTGTGAAAATGATTACCAGATTTGCTGTTATGGAAAGTCTGTCGAAGACGTAGTTATCATCCTCCTCCTCTTCGCTCTCTTTGCCCCTTTTTCTTCTGAGCCTGAATATCCTGCTTCTTGCCGTCGCTTTGAAAAAGTGTATATGTGTGCGGGTCTGAAAGATAAAGATACTCGTATAGTATACACCGAGAAGGAATGCAATGATGTAACTGGCGATAAGTAGATTGTTGGAACCTCCGGGAGAGTATCCAAGCACACTAGGAACCAGAAGAGCGACCGACGCCACCAGCAGGATAGTAGTATATGTACTGGAGGTGTCTTCATTATGCTCCTGCTCTTTGAAGCGAAGACCTCCAACAAATACGGCTATTCCCAGCAGAACGTTCATATCGACAATGACAGCTGAAATGATACCGCTTTTTACAGTCTCAAGCGCATGCTCGCCATGGCTACTTTCGAGCATAATCATGAACAGAAGCAGAATCTCGACGGCAACGGCACTGAATGTTAGTACGAAGCTGGAGTAGGGCTCCTGGAGTCTCTCCGCAAGAATTTCCGCAATTTCCGATACAGTAAAAGAGAATGACGCTATGCCGAGTCCGGCACAGATAACAGCAAGATAAGTAAAACCGTTGAGGTGGAAAACGAGGGCGAGAATACCGAGTATGGAGCCTGCAAAAAGATCCCAGTAATTACCGAAAAAATCCTGTAAGTCCGACGAAGGCTCGGAGGATGTGCTCATCTAAAAAAGTCCTTTTGTTTCAAAATTGTGTGTCGATGTATCGATTAGGTCGAAAAAAACATCACTACAGACTCCTGCTATTATGTAATAGCCGGGTTTTAACGGCAGATTGAACATATTTACAAGTTCAGAAGCTGTATTGTATCTATCCATCGCTATTTTTATATCACACACAAACTTAATTTGTGTTGGAAGAAAGAGTTTACAGGCTGTCCATTTGATACCGTTAAATTGCTCGAAACAGCTTTTCGGCACCGAAATATCTGTAAAAATGAGAACCTGCTCACTGGAGCCCCACGCGACAGGTTGCATGCGGGTATCAACAAATAGAGGTTTGAATGATGGTGTATGCTCAAGGTGTGATAACGTATATTCGGTCTCTGCGGCTTTCAATAGTCCCACGGCTTCTATAAGCAGAGAGTGCATACATGGAGCCAGATGAACTCTTTCGTAATAGGTTCCGTCCAGAATGAACGAACTCTCAAACATATAGTCAGCAACCGGAATGAAGCTTACTGAATCAGGCTTCGCAGGAGAGATAGCCGCACCGATATGGTCCAGAAATGTTTTGTCGTCTGAAAAAATGGTCTGACCGGCGGAAGAAGCGAGAATCTTTTCACTTGCATTCATCGTATCGCCTCGCAGCAAAACGGAGCCGTGACCGTACATAATCTGCTCCATAAACTCCATAACCTGCGGAGTTACTGGTACAAAATTTCTCGGGTTTATTACCAGCCACAGGCGCAGCAGTTTCATAAGTGCATCGGAGAGATTTTTTACCACTATCCAAGCTACTTCTTCATCGGTGGGCAAGAGTGTTTGGTCTGTTATTATTCCATATGCGCCGTTTTTGAGTGCTGTATCTATATCGTCCGTATCGCGTGCGACAAAGAGCGATCCGCGTACCGCTTTTGAAGGAAGCAGTGCAACAGTATCGAAACGGGATATGGAGGGAGTATTCAGCAGTCGGCCGCCGGTGACGGCCACTACATTTTCAAGACGCATTATTTAGATCAGCCGATCGGAGTTCCGGCTTTTTTGGTAGATTCCGGGCGTATCAGGCACAGGCCGTTTTCATCTTTTGCCGCCAGAATCATCCCTTCCGAGAGCATCCCCATTAGTTTGGCGGGTTTGAGATTCGCTACTACACATACCTGGGTATTCAACAGATCATCGGGAGAATACCACTCTTTGATGCCCGCTACAATCTGGCGCGGTTTCTCTTCGCCGAGGTCAACCTGCAGTTTAAGCAGTTTTTTGCTCTTGGGAACCTCCTCGGCTTCTATAACGGTACCTATTTTGAGAGAGACTTGGAAAAACCGGTCGATCGTGATAAGGTTTGCCCCCGACTCTTTTTCATCTTTTTTCTCTTCGGCACGTTTCACCTCTTTTTTCTTCTCTTTTTTCTCTTCAGCTTCAGCCTTTTCGGCCGGAGTCTCTACAAGCGGCTCTTCAATCCTCGGAAAGAGCGGCGGAACCTTCTCTATTTTGAACGCTTCGAGAAGTTCGGAGTTTTTTAT
>CAYZMY010000167.1:0-2675 GCA_964479605.1 uncultured Campylobacterales bacterium
TTTGTCCGCGACCTGCTTACCGCATCGGTTCTCGGGGCGAATATATATTCGGATATCTTTTTTGTCGCCTTCAAACTGCCTAACCTGTTTAGGCGTATCTTTGCGGAAGGCGCTTTTGTCCAGAGTTTTATGCCTTCATTTATCGCATCAAAAAACAGAAGCGTTTTCGCCGTCGCCGTATTGATCCGTTTCTTTCTCTTTCTTATGGGCGTCTCATTGCTCGTCACCCTCTTCAGTGAGCAGATAACGAAACTCATAGCGCTCGGCTTCAGCGACGAAGCCGTTGCCGCCGCGGCACCGCTGGTCGCGATAAACTTCTACTATCTCGATTTCATTTTCCTTGTTACTTTTCTCTCCGCATTGCTTCAGTACAAAGAACACTTCGCCACTACCGCTTTTTCTACCGCTCTTTTGAACATATCAATGATAACGGCACTTCTGCTTTTCCGCCACGACGATCCTCAGACTATCGTTTATGCATTGAGCATTTCTGTTCTGATAGGCGGAGCACTTCAACTGGCGCTCCATCTATGGATGGCGGGACGAAAAGGGTTTTGCAGGATGCTTGCCGGCGGGTTCACATATCTAAAGAGAAGGCGATCAGAGAGCGAAAGGGAGCTTAAACGCTTCAGCGGAAGATTTTTTCCGTCGGTCCTTGGAAACTCGACGGCGCAGCTCTCATCTTTTATAGATACATGGCTCGCCTCATTTCTTGTAAGCGGATCCATAAGCTACCTTTTTTACGCCAACCGTCTGTTTCAGCTTCCGCTCGCACTCTTTGCTACGGCCGCTTCTGTTGCACTCTTCCCGACCGTCAGCAAGCTTCTAAAAAAGGGGCTTGTCGATGAAGCCAAGGCGGAATCGAAAAGGGTTTTCTGGTTACTTGTGGGACTGCTTGGAGGAGCGACCGCAATCGGAGCTATTCTATCTTTCGAAATAGTGGAGCTTCTCTTTGAGAGAGGAGCCTTTGACAGAGGAGATACGCAGAACACTTCCATTGTGCTTGTAATGTATCTTGCAGGCCTGCTTCCCTTCGGTTTGGCAAAACTCTTTTCATTATGGCTCTACGCCTCCCACCGCCAGGCGGATGCGGCGAAGATCGCCGCGAAATCACTCGGTTTCAACATTCTATTCTCTCTTATTCTCATAGCTCCTTTGCAGGCACCGGGTCTGGCACTGGCGAGCAGTATAAGCGGCTGGATTTTGCTCTTTTTGACACTGAAAGCGGTGGGCAGAGATATCTTTTTGGATATAATGCGCTCAAAATATGCACCCCTTTCGCTCGTTTTCATAACTGTCTGCGGGCTTTTTGCATGGGGAATCAAGGTGGTAGTCGATGCTTATTTATGATTCGGTTCACAAGAGTAAACTCCCTCTCGAGCCGCTGAATGACAATGAGGTACGCATCTATGTCTGCGGCCCGACCGTATATGACGATGCGCATCTAGGGCATGCCAGAAGTGCTATAGCTTTCGATCTTCTCAGGCGCACCCTTGCCGCTTTGGGCTATCGTGTACTCTTTGCCAGAAATATCACCGATATAGACGACAAGATCATAAAAAAGTCTTTCGAAACAGGAGAGGCGATAGAGGCGATAACGGAAAGATATACCCGGCGATATCTCGAAGATATGCATGCACTGGGAGTTCTGGATGCGGATATCTCGCCGAAAGCTACCGAATCCATGAACCATATCGTAGAGATGATTTCGAAACTGCTCGAAAACGGCTGCGCATATGCCGGTGCTGACGGAACAGTCTGGTTCGATACTTCAAAAGACAAAGAGTACTGCTCTTTATCGCACAGGTGTGCGGACGAGGAGGAGAGCCGGTCGAGAATCGAACATGAAGAGGGTAAGCGCCATCCGCGGGATTTTGCACTCTGGAAGGCGTGCAAAGAGCATGATGTCTGTTACGACTCCCCGTTCGGACGCGGCCGTCCCGGCTGGCACATAGAGTGCTCGGCCATGATTGACGCATATGTAGCATATAAAGAGAAGCCTTACGAGATAGACATACACGGCGGCGGAGCAGACCTCTTTTTTCCCCACCACGAAAACGAAGCGGCCCAGACACGCTGCGCCACCCATACCAAGCTCGCCAAATACTGGATGCATAACGGATTCGTCAATATCGACGGCGAAAAGATGAGCAAGAGCCTGGGCAACAGCTTCTACATAAAAGATGCCCTGAAAGTGTATGACGGCGAAGTGCTGAGGTACTACCTGCTCGGCACCCATTACCGCGCCAATTTCAACTTCAATGAAGAGGATCTGCTTTCCAGCAAAAAACGGCTCGACAAACTCTACAGGCTCAAAAAACGGATTTACGGCACAAAAGCCGGCGAAGCCGATACACTTTTTCAAAAAGAGCTGCTTGTTGCACTGAGTGATGATCTTAATATTTCCGCGGCTTTGGCCGTGGTGGATGAGATGGTGGCACACTCCAACGAACATCTTGACGAAAACCCGAAAGATAAAGCCTTTAAAAAGAGGATTGTCGCAAATATAGCGTGGCTTGGAGAGGTTCTCGGTATCGGCCATAAGGATGCGTACGACTATTTCCGTATCGGTATGAGTGAAGATGAGATAGAGAAGATAGAGGATCTGGTACGGGAGCGCACCGAAGCCAAGAAGAGAAAAGATTTCGAAAAAGCGGATGCTATAAGATCTGAAC
>CAYZMY010000168.1:0-2658 GCA_964479605.1 uncultured Campylobacterales bacterium
AGAGTCTGAACTTTCAGGTAGTTCGTAGCGGACTGGTAGAGAAAAAAGCTGGCAAAAGCCAACAGAAGAATTATTGGAAAAAGAGATATCAGTTTCAGTTTGCTTCGTACGCCTATTTGCATGAGTCACCTCTGGTTATAATGGAATATTGTATTTTGCCGCGATAGCTGCACATTCGCCGGCTCCGTTCTTTTTGCCCTCTTTCAAGAGGCCGAGTATGGTTTTTTTATCTTTGCTCTTGCTCAGAATCCGGGCTTCGGCAAGATAACATTTTGCCCTGACGTTTCCGAATCTGACCGCTTTTTGCAAGTGTCTTTGAGCCTTTGAGAGATCCTGCTTGACCCCTTTGCCTTTAAGATAAAGCAGGCCAAGAAGGAAGTGGGCCTGTTCGGCTCCCTCTTCAGCTGCAGCTTTTTCAAGCATCTCTTTTGCTTTGGGGTAGTCTCCGGTCTTATATGCGCGTATACCGTCAGAAAAATAGCTGGCAAATGTTATTGCCGGGGCTACTAACAGCAGCGCAAGGAGGCTTTTTTTCACGCGTACTCCTTTGCCATCATTTTAGTCAGGGCGGCAAGCTTGTGATAAAAGTCTATCAGCTCTTTCTCCACTTCTTTGGGATTTTGTGCATGCTGTACATTTTCCATAAGTTGTCGCATATCTTCAATCCTCAGGTTTGCGGCAACCCCTTTAAGTTTGTGGGCGACTTCATTTATGGTGTTGATATCACCTTTTTCGTAAGCCTCTTCAAAGCTTGTCATCTCATCTCTGGCCTGTTCGATAAAGTCGTTTACAAACTCCAAAATCAATGATTCCGGCAATCCCAAAGCATCTGCCGCTTCGTTGGGGTCGAATATTATCGTCTCTCCGGTATCCTTCTCTTCAAGCTTCAATTTTGAAGAGGTACCTTCTGCCGGCTCCTCCTCTTTCTTCTCTTCAACGGATACAACTTCTATCGGCTCTTCGGCAAATGGATCGAAATCTGTTTCGTATACCCTCTTTTCAGGCATACTCTCCGGTTTTTTTTGTTCCGGTACAAGCTCAGGTACATAAAGGGAAGCCAGAGCGTGTATATATGAATCTACTCTGTTCCATATCTCTTCCAGGTCGTCTTTGCTACGCTTGCCAAGTACTGCTTCGAGGGTGTTTGTCAACGGGTCCATTCTCAAATTTGCGGCGATTCCTTTTAATTTGATGGCCTCTTTTTTTACTATATGAGGATTGTTGGAGACAATCGCCGCCTTGACCTCCGGAAGATCGTTCATATAGGTCGTTACAAACTCTTTTATAAATGCTTTGACCATAGTTTCCGGCAGCCCGAGAGTCGAGGAGACTTTTCTGATGTCAGGCATCTCTATCGACGGCTCTTCCGGTTGGGGTTGAGATACGGAGGTGTCTGTTGCGGGCTCATTTGCAAAAACCTCCTGTATGGGAGTCTCTTCCGCTGCAGGAGTTTCGAAAAAGAGCGGTTCCTCACTCTGTTTAGGCTGCGGTTCAGGTTCGATTTTCAGGCCGATTTCAGGAGCGGAGAGCGGTTCTTCCTGCAGAGGGCTTTTTTCTGCGGCGGTATCAAGCAGCAGCTCTTCCGGCTCTTCCTGCGTTTCCTGTTTTTCCTCACTTTGTTGCTCTGTTGCGCCGAATTCAAAATCTACCAGTTCAAGCGGCTTCTCTTCCTCCTGCACAGGAGTATTTACAGACGGGGACTCTTCCGCCAACGAAAAATCGAAATCTTTGGGCTCCTCCTCTTTCTCCTCTTCGAAAAAGGGTTTCGGCTTTTCCTTTTCTTCTCTCTTCGGTGATGCACCGACATTCAAAACTGTTTTATTCTCTGTATATGCATCGTCAAGTATCTTCTCTTCAAATGCAAGCTCATCAGGCGTAACCTCTTCAAAATCTTCATAAAGACCGGCGCCGTTTGCAAGTTTCAGGTTTTTGAACTCTATCTGATAGAAAAATTCGGGAGTATTTTCATCGAACTCGACAGGATATACGGTTTCCATGGAGAGTTCGCATTCGTAGGTCGCATTGTCCTTTGTGGATATCATAACTCTTTTTTGCTCTTCGTTCGCGTTTCTCAAAAAACTGAGCCAGGAAAAATTTTCGAAATTGTAGATATATCCGGGACGTTTGACAAAAAGTTCACTGTAGTCATTGTGTTCGGCATTGAAGTGTTCTATGTCGTGATAGCCTGCAAGCTGCAGAGCTTTTTTTGAGATACAGAACAGTTTGCCGTCGTTTCTATAGATTAGCACGCTTATCCTTTACTCTTCTCGTCTTCGAGCATCTTGGCATATGTGTGGATGATCGACTCGATATCCATCCGCTTGGCCGGATGCCTGGCAGCAATGTATCCAACCTTCTCGCCGTTTTTGTAGATCGGTTTGATAAAAGTGCTGACCCAATAATATCGGCCATCTTTGCGTAAATTTTTAACCAGGCCTGTCCATTCTTCATCGGCTTGAATGGTATCCCACATCTGTTTAAAGGCGGCTTTCGGCATATCCGGGTGGCGTGTTATGCTGTGCGGCTGGCCTATGAGCTCCTCTTTTGTATATCCTGATATCTCCAGGAACTTCCTGTTTGCGTAGGTGATGATGCCGTTTAAATCTGTTTCACTGATTATGATTCCGTCGACAAACGTATACTCTTCGTCAACCGGTT
>CAYZMY010000169.1:0-2628 GCA_964479605.1 uncultured Campylobacterales bacterium
GACTGCGGCATAGCGGTAAGCGGGGCGACCGATGCGGCGAGAGCGGCAGCAGATATCGTCCTTACAGCTCCCGGTCTTAGAGTCATAGTGGACGCGATCGAGCTTTCGAGGGTTACTTTCGAGCGTATGAAGAGCTATACCGTTTACAGAATTGCGGAGACCATACGTATCATTATCTTCATGACACTCTCCATTGTCATATTCGAATTCTATCCGATCACGTCTGTAATGATCATTCTGCTCGCACTGCTTAACGACCTGCCTATACTGATGATAGCGACAGACCGCACCAGGATGCACAAAAAGCCGGTAAGATGGGATATGCGCGAGATGCTGGTGCTCTCCAGCTGGCTCGGTGTTGCCGGAGTCTTCTCATCTTTCCTGCTCTTCTGGGTTGCGATGGAGGTTATGCAACTGCCCGAGATCTATGTACAGACGATGTTTTTTGTAAAGATGGTCGTAGCCGGTCACAATACGATTTTCAATACCCGTACGGATGAATGGTTTTTCAAAAAGCCGTGGCCTTCCGGAAAACTCTTCTGGGCTTCTCAGCTGACGGCTGCTGCCGGAACGGTAATAGGAGTTTACGGATTCGGATTCATGGAGCCGATGGGATGGTTCATGGCGATTTTAGTCTGGATATACGCACTGATATGGTTCGTTTTCAACGATGCGGTAAAAGTGGCTGTCGTCAGGTATTACAGGAAAAAACTCGGGGTGGAAGTTCTATAGAGCGGAAGAGGGTTGGACCTCTTCCCTGTTAGCGGCACTCGGGGCATGTACCGCGAAGGGTAATGAAACTCTCTTTTATATGATAACCGCTCAATTTCTCCGCTTCTTCGATCACCTTGTCGGTGCCTATGCAGATATCCTCTATCTTACCGCAGCTGTCGCATACCATATGAAGATGCGGCTCTTTGATAAGTTCGAATACAGATTTCGTTTTGGGAATCTTGACCTCCTGAATAAGGCCGCTCTCCACCATCTGGTTTATGTTTTTGTAGATCGTAGCAAGTGAAACGCTCGGAAACTGTTTCAGCATTTCACTGTATAGATCTTCTATATTTATATGTCCGTGCTCTTCAAGCATCGATACTATCTTGATACGCTGAGGCGTAGCCTTCAAGTGATGCTCTTTCAGCAGTTCTGCTGTCTCATGCATGTTTTCCCCTCGATATGGCTGACGGAATTATACCGAAAAGCTCTTTATTAACGATTTATACATTAATATTTTTAACAGTATAATTAATTGAGGCGGGCACAAAAGAAAATTATTTTCTTTTAAGCCTTTTTGTAGAATAATTCTCAAAGGAAAATAATTTTCCAATAGAAAGGAGTCAACATGGCAACAAGAGGTAATTCGATTATCAAAGGTGTAGAGATAAGCGAGGTTATAAACCTTCTGAACAGGGCATATGCCGACGAGTGGCTCGCCTACTACCAGTACTACATAGAGAGCAAGGTAGTCAAAGGGATAATGAAAGATGCGGCGATTGCCGAACTAGACCAGCATGCGGCCGACGAACTGCGCCATGCGGGAATGGTGGCCGACAGGATCATCCAACTGGGCGGAACCCCGATTCTGCATCCCAAAGAGTGGTTCGAAAAGACAAACTGCGGATATGACGCACCGAACAGTTTCGATGTTCTGAACATTTTGGAAGATGCCATCAAAGGGGAGCAGTGTGCCATAGGCGTTTACAGCCAGCTGGCGGAGATGACACAGGGCAAGGATATCGTTACATATGACATAGTCAGCCAGATTCTTGCCGACGAGGTCGAGCACGAAGAGGACCTCGTGGCACTGCATGAGGATATAACAGAATTTGTAGACCAGATAAAAGGATCGATCTCATGAGACAGTACGAAACATACAGATGCAACAAGTGCGGAAATGAAGTGGAGGTTCAGAAAGTGGGCGGCGGAACGCTTGTCTGCTGCGGCGAGGAGATGGAGTGCATCACTGAGAACCTCACGGCCGTAAACCTGATGAAGGCGTTCGCCGGAGAGTCGATGGCCCGCAACAAGTATGAGTTTTTTGCGGATATGGCAAGAGAAGAGGGTTGGCACCGCATCGCCGAGCACTTCAACGAAGCGGCGATGAACGAGAAGTACCACGCCATGGCGGAGTTCAAAACCTACAACAAGCTGATGTACGGAATTGAGCTTCACGAGACTCTGAAAAACCTGGATATCGCGATGGCCGGCGAGAATTACGAACACACCGAAATGTATCCTAACTTCGCAAAGATAGCCGAAGAGGAGGGTTACAAAGATATAGCGAGACTCCTGAAGGCTATTTCTAAGGTCGAAGTGGAGCATGAGCGCGAGTACAATGAACTCAAAAAGTGCCTCGAAGAGGAAGGATTCTTCAACAGCGACGAAGATGAGTTCTGGGTATGCGAAGTGTGCGGACATGTGCACCGGGGCAAAAAAGCGCCGAAAGCGTGCCCTCTTTGCAAGGCTCCGCAGGAGTACTTCAAAAGAGAGCACCTCTGCTGACTCCTCTTTGGAGCCCGCCGGCCCGATGCGGCCGGCGGAGCGCATAAGTTAAAAACTGATTTTACGCGAACAGCGTAAAATCATCTCGAAATCTGAGATTTCGAAGCTTCAGGGGGTTGTAGGGCC
>CAYZMY010000170.1:0-2611 GCA_964479605.1 uncultured Campylobacterales bacterium
CTCTTTTCAAGATGCTCGACAATCATATCGAACCTCTCGCGGCTGAGATGCTGCCCGAATTTGAATTTGGCTCTCGTCTCATTCGGAATCAGTTTGTAGACTGTAGTGGCATTTAGCGCACTTTTGTAAACATCTTCATCCAAAGGTATATATCTCCCCTCTTTTTGCAGCTTCCGCATCAACCCCGACAGCGCTTTTACCTTCTCATCATAATCTTCAACAAACTCTATCTTCCCGTCTATAATGACCGATTTGAAAAACTGGGTAGCCGGGCAGGCCAAGCCGTCGCCGGAACTGAAAAAAGAGGGTATGATAGAATACGGCTCAACAACGGAAAAAGAGGCGAGCGCATTATTTTTCAAAACCTCTATCTTTCTACCGCTTTTGGAGCCGTGAAAATAGATCTGACTCTCCATCAGCACAAAGTTTACGGGTAGGCTATACGGTTTGCTGCCGTCGCACAGTGCCAAAGTACCGTACTCGACACTGTTTAGAACATCGATTATCACTCTTTTATCAACGATTTCGAAAACCTGTTTCACTATCTCGACTCTCCCAAAGTTTTAGTTGTATCATTTACATTATCACTATATCTCGATCGTACCTTCAAGATATTTGACCGCACTTCCGGCTATCAAAACACGATCACCTTTGAGCTCACACTGAAGTTTGCCGCCCCTTTTCGACAACTGTGCGGCACACAGCCTGTTTTTCCCCAATCTCTTTGCCCAGTATGGCATCAACGCACAGTGTGCAGATCCTGTAACAGGGTCCTCATCTATTCCCAGCCTCGGGGCGAAAAAACGGCTTACAAAATCGGTTTTTACCCCCGGCGAAGTTGCTATTACACCTCGGCACTCCAGCTTACTTAAAATATTGAAGTCCGGTGACAACGAGACGATATCCGCTTCCTCATCAAACACAGCCATATAGTCATCACCTCGCCAGACCTCTACCGGCTCTTTTCCAAATGCCTCCACGATCTCAGGAGGAGTTTCACATCGGCAGATATCGGAGACCGGAAAGTCAAGCTCTATCAGACCTTCCATTCTCTTCACTTTCAGCTCTCCGCTCCTGGAATGAAACAGTATCATATCCTCTTCCGGACGCAGGATCTCAAATATCACAAATGCGGATGCCAGAGTTGCATGACCGCACAGATCTACCTCGGCTAAAGGAGTAAACCATCTAATGCGGTACCCCTCCTCCTCTGCCGTAAAAAATGCGGTTTCGGACAGGTTGTTTTCCATTGCGATATTCTGAAGCACTTCATCCGGCAGCCACTCATCCAAAAAAGCAACCGCGGCAGGATTGCCTTCAAATATTTTGTCGGCAAACGCATCTATCTGATAAACAACTATTTTCATATGTATGTACCCATAAACCTGAAAAGCACCGGTTCAGCTAGACTCGACAGCCTCTTTTAAACCTCTTAACGTCGATGGAAGTCCTTTCGCTATGCCCCTGCCTATAAGACGACCGAAAAGCGGCGAAAGCAAACCGGAAAAAAGAACTCTATGCACAACCTCGGTCTCATCTCCTCTGGGCAGAAGTTTATGTTCGAAACTCATTTTACACAGAGGAAGCCTGCTGACTACGGTAAAAGACCTGTTTTTAACTACTTCCAGAATCTCTATATACGCCTCCGGTCCGCGGGAAGGTTGCAGTTTCCCTTTTGTACCCGCTTCAAACTGACCATCGATCGATGAAGACCTCACTTCAGGGTCCCATGAAGCCCAACCTTCAACATTTTCATAAAGAGAAAATATCTTCTCAGGCTGAGCTACGACAGTAACTCTCTCTTCAAATTCCACATATACCCTTTCCATAACCGTACCCGCATTTTAGATATTAAACGGGCAAATAACCAATCAAAAAGCCGCCCACAGGTTTTTGATCGGTTTGCGATGAGTCAATATTCATTTGAGTCTAACTGGAGCAAAACACTAATTATCTGCTTCGAATCAACTGATGACTAGAGAGTACTCAGCCACGGCCCGTAATCTCGGATATGCAGCGTCCTAATAACGCTGGTCGTAAGCGATTATTTATCCATCGGAAAAATATTGCGTTTCACATATTTGTTATGTTTTTAATTTTTTTCCTGATTTTGAACTGCTTTTGCTTTAAGGAGTTTCACTCCTAAAAATAATGGGAACAAAGCTAGTGCCAATTGAACACCACCTGTAATTAAAGCTTTTTTGCCTGGATAATCTGGATTAGTAAATGAAAAGACTGCTCCGCCTAAAACATATAATCCTATTACTAAAAATATAACCCCTAAAATTTTGCTGTACATTGTAAATTTCCTTTTATTATTTTTCAAATAGTTATGAAGCACAACTATTTATTGTATTGGCAAAGTATACCACTTGCTCTGATAATATAAAATAGTATTACACAAAATACGCACTACTTTCTTTTAAAAATATCAGAATTGCTACATTTCTTAACGCTTTCATCGAAATATTTAAGTTTTTTCTGATTTTTGAATGGACCGGGCCGGTACTCTAAAAAATTCACGCTAGAAATATCAGGTGATGCCGATGCTACTTGGCCGTCCTTTTTATAATCCTCTGAACAGTCGCCTGATTAAGCCCAAGAAACTTTG
>CAYZMY010000171.1:0-2571 GCA_964479605.1 uncultured Campylobacterales bacterium
CAGATCTACGCCGTCATCAACCGGGTAGAGGGGATGCAAAGCGGCATCTGGCACAAAAGCGAGTTTGTAAAAGTCGGGGACTTCAGTGAAAGAGCCGGATATCTCTGCCTGGAACAGCGACTCGGAAGCGACAGTGCGGTTACGATTTTTCTGCTGTCGAACGGGTGTAACTACAGGGCTCTTTACCAAAAAGCGGGGGTGATCGGCCACAGGGCCTATCTTGTTTCCGAATATCTTGGTCTTGGATGCAGCGGTATAGGGGCCTATTATGATGATGACGTCAACGAATTTCTGGAAGCTGAGGGCATGGTTTTGTATGCTCTGGCCGTCGGGGCCTGAATTTTGGTTTTTCAGCCTTACGGCTGTACCAGGTAGTTGAACTCGGGCGACTTTCGCAGGCGGTATACGGCCGCTTTTTCGCGGTAGTCTCTCTTTTTGGCGGTTACAGTCTTAAAAGCCATTTTCCACTTTTTCTTCATTTTATACTCCTATGTATCTCTCTTTTTTGGTTCTTTTTAATCGGTGAAGATCGACGACGATAAACCCGTCCAGGCAGCCGCCGAACTCCGTATCGAAACCGAAATCCATAAACTTGGCTCCTCCTTCATCACAGATCTGCGTATACTGTTTGTAAAGCGTAGGTACGCAGTAGCCTCTAAGGGCCAGCTCCTCTTTTAATATTTTCATATCTTCATGGTATCCCCTTTTTGTAAGTATGCTCCTGTAGCCAGAATCTGCCGAAGGGAGGACATAAGGTTCTTTGTGCTTTACCAGCCTATCTTTCACTCCGAAATAGTAAGAATAAAATTCCACAATCATCGCCATAGCTTCCTTGCTATATGTGGGGCTTAGGCTTACCGGGCCGAAAAGATACCTCACAGACGCTCTTTTCCTGACAAATGCGCCAATGCCCTGCCACAGGTACTCCAGCGCTCTGGAGTTACGGTATCTTGGCTGAACAAAACTTCTTCCAAGCTCAATACCCTCGTGCATAATGGACTCAAATCTCCTGTCGAAATCAAAAAGTGTAGAGGTGTAAAGAGCATCTGTACCGGACTTCTCAAGAATCTTCGTACAATCGGCTATCCTGTATGCACCTGCTATCTCAAGCGCCTCGTCATCCCATATGACAAGATGGCTGTAGTACAGATCGTAACGGTCCAGATCACGCTTTTTCCCGCTACCCTCTCCTACATCCCTGAAAGAGATCTCGCGCAGCCGCCCTATCTCTCTCAATACCGCATCGATCTTGTCACTGATATAAAGAATTATTCTTTTACCGTCCGGCGTGCAGCCCAAATCCTCGCCGGCTCTCAAAGCCTCTTTCAACACGCTTCTCGATTCGGGCAGCGCTATTTCGTTTATCGTTTTGAATATAGGCTTTCTTCCTTTTGCCAACCGGTAGAAGTGTTTTCTAAGAAGTTTCACCGACTCCTTTTGCGACAAAGAGGGAATGAAGTAGCTCTCATGCGGTATCTGCCTGCCTATTTTGAATCCAATCTTTTTATTTTCCGACTTTATCATCTCATGAGCGAGTGTCAAAGAAGAGAGCCTTTTGTTAATCATCGATAGAAGATAGAAACTTTTAGAGTTTTTGGCATCTATATAAATCGGAAGTATGGCAGAGGCGCTCTTCTGCGCTATTTTGTAAAAACCCGACCGCCACTTAGTATCGGCAATGCCGCCGGGACGCATCCTGCTGACTTCACCGGAGGGAAAAATTATCAAAGCCTCTTCGTTATTCAAAGCTTCATATACCGCCTTGAGTGAGCTCTTCGAAATCCTGCCTTCCCTGCTCTCTATGGGTATCAGAAGCTCTTTGATATTTTCAAATACGCAGAGAAAGTCGTTGGCTACAATCTTTATATCTTTGCGCACTTCGCCGATCAGATCGATCAGGGCGAGCGCGTCGAGTGCACCTAGCGGATGGTTGCATATGATGACAACCCTTCCGCATGAAGGTATGCGTGCAAGCTCCTTTCTGTTTACGATGATCTCTATATTCATATGGTCGACAACAGCCTCGACAAATCCGAAAGCATCCTTGTTCTCATGCCTTTTTAGAAAATCGTTTATCTGATCTTCATGAACCACTCTTTTTAAAAGAGGAACAAAAGATTTAAAAATAGGTTCTGCAAACCCTGGCAGACTCGGGCCGGTATTCTCGATATAGTTTTGTACACTTATTCCCATCATGCCACCATATATATCTTCATCAGTTCATCGCCGACTCTCTCGAGCACCGCCTTCCTGTCAAAGCCGTCTTCCGCCGCAACCTCTACATACTCCCACTCTCCGTAGATGATCGAATAGGCCTCTTCCATAAACATTCCGTACTTTTTACAAAGATGATTCACAAGATCTTCTATCGCTTCTTCCATCTTTTACCCTTTCGTACAAACCTTTTTATGATGAAAGTATCGGACAGATTTGTTTCAGCATCGACACGAAAGGGTTACTACCGGATTACAGAGATAAAAGCCGCATCTCTTTGGCTACTTTAATCAATGCTTTGATAATATCTGTTATAAATTTCATACAGGTGGAAAGAATGCAGATCAACACATTCGA
>CAYZMY010000172.1:0-1143 GCA_964479605.1 uncultured Campylobacterales bacterium
AGGGCCATAGCCTTCGGGTCTTCGCTTCTCGGCTTCGGGTGTTCCCAGGGAAGCGGTGTTTTACGGTTATTGTTTTTTCTCTTTTTGTTCAGCATAATCTCTCCATATTAATTGATATCATGACAAAAATAATCCCCACACTATAGTGGCGACTCCCAAAACGGCTATCGTTGCGGCGGATCGGGCGGTCTTTTTGAGCCCTCCGAACCAGAGGGCATAAAAGGCTTTAAGCAGATTATTGCTGCCTGCCGCTATCATGACCAAAGAGGTTACCTCTATGGTGTTGACCCCGTATTTTCCTGTTAAAAGTGAGAGTACAAACGGGTCGATGTCGGTAAAACCGACCAGAAAAGAGAGCACCTGGAGTCCTCCTGAGCCGTACTCTTTCGAGACTAACTGCGTCAGAATCATCATTATGACAAACAGAAACGCAAACAGGAGTGCTGTTCCGAGTTCGAGAGGGTTTTTGTCCACATAGTCGACTACCCCCTTCATCTCTTTATTTGATCTGAAAAGAAGAGCCGAAACAGCAAGACCGGCAAGACATAGGACCACAAAAGGAACGGCCAGTGACTTGGCAACGGAGATATTGAAAATAGCGGCCACCACGATCAGCCGAATATACATGACGGAGGTTGCGGCTATGATGGCGGATTCGATAACCTGGTTGTAGCCCAGACTTTTGAGCTTTCTGGCAAGCACCACGGTAGTCGCTGTAGATGAGTATGTACCGCCTATCACTCCCGTCAGGAAATAGCCTTTCGAAGGAAAAAAATATTTCTGGGCGATGTAGCCGCCGTAACTGATAGCCGATATGACCACCACGGCCAGCCATATTTTGAACGGAGAGAGCGGAATATAGTGAACCACCTCTTTGTCGGGCAGAAGGGGCAGGATAACCGCCGAAAGGAGCACCATTTTGCCGAGGGTCTCGAACTCATATGTATTGATGCCGAGTGTAAACTTATGAATTGCATGTCTTGCATTGAGTATGAATACGATCAGCACGAATAGCAGTGCCGGCATCCACAACGGGTATATCTGTGTCATCGGCCCGAATGCGTAGACACAGAGCATTACGACAAACAGAAGGATGCTCTGGCTCTTTCTCTGCACTTTGGTCCAGTAGAATATCGCGAACAG
>CAYZMY010000172.1:1243-2567 GCA_964479605.1 uncultured Campylobacterales bacterium
GGTTTGCCCAGTGCCACCGAGCGGGCCTCCCTGGGGCTCAAATGCTCTGTAAACCGTTTTATGGTGCCGTCTTTTCCCGCGGCATCGCGTCCTTCAAAGACCACGCACACTTTTATATCTTTTTTTATGACATGGCGCTGAAACTTGACCAGCTCCACCTGCAGGCGGTAGAGCTCTTTTTTATACCTCTTTTTGTCCATCACATCATCCCCCGCATAATCAGGTTGAAATATACCCATCTCATCAGGTGAAGATCTATCTCCCACCATATCCACCTCGGCTCCGTCGGATCGAGAGGGAATGTAGGGTCGAAGCCGTTCCTGTCGTACTCCGCCAGAATCTCCCTGCCGAAACGGGTCCTTACCGGTACGGCGGTATAGCCGAGATATTTTGCCGGAAGGGGTTTATCCTCCAGTGCGGCGGCTATATTGTCCTGCATTACTATCGCCTGGTCCCTTGCCGCTGCACCGCTCATGCCCGATCTGCTTCCCAAAATATCGCCGATACCGAAAACGTTGGAGTAGGTTTTGTGGCGGAGGGTCTGTTTATCCCCGTCGAACCATCCTGCAGACTCTCCCTCATATGCCGCAAGCGGAGAGTCGCGCAAGGCATCGGGTGCCCGCATCGGCGGAGTGACGTGCAAAAAGTCGTATGAGAGCTCTTTTTGGGCCCCTCCGGCTTCAAACATTGCAACCTTGCGGTCGACATCGACCGATTTGAGCTCATGCGAAAAGAGCGTCGAAAAGTTTTTCTCTGCCGCGACTCTCTTTTTCAGAGCCTTGTCGTAACCTCTGCATCCAAGAAGAGTATCGGAGGCTTTTGCAAGCGTAAACTTTACTTTCGAATGTATGTCGGTACCTTTTTGGGGGCCTCTGCCTTTTAGCATATCGTTACATAAAAAGAGTATATCCAGAGATACTCCCTCCCCCTTTACAGGAGTTGCAGGATCGCTAAGCAGTACCTTAACATCCCCTTTTCCTGCGCTTTCACGAATATCGCTGAACCACTTTCCGGTAATTTCAGGGCCCCTCGCCGACCCTTTTGCGGTATCGTTCAGGTAGAGACTGGCTATCGAGTTTCGGCCTATCGCGGAGATGTCGAGTCCGTCTATGGCTTCATAGTTATATTCGCATCCCAGTGCCACTATCAGAAAGTCGTAGACTATTTTTCCGCTTTTGTCGCTCTTTAGCGAATTGCTTTCCGGGTCGAAAAAGAGAACACTCTCTTTGAGCCAGCGAACACCGTCGGGAAGCATGGATGATGTAGGCTGAACATTGTCCGAATCTCTGTAGAGTCCGGCTGCCGCAAAAACCTGGCCGGGCTG
>CAYZMY010000173.1:0-2555 GCA_964479605.1 uncultured Campylobacterales bacterium
ATGGAGTGGGTCTTTGACGTAAAAGAGAACGACACCTACTGGTGTACGGCCGACATAGGCTGGATTACCGGGCATACATACATAGTCTACGGACCGCTCGCCATGGGCGCTACGACCGTAATGTTCGAGGGTGTTCCCACATATCCTGATGCCGGGCGCGCATGGAAGATGGTGGAAGAGTACAGGATAAACCAGTTCTACACCGCTCCCACGGCAATCCGTGTACTGCATAAAATGGGTGAAAATGAACCCGAAAAGTACGATCTGAGTTCCCTAAAGGTTCTCGGAACCGTCGGTGAGCCCATAGACCCGCCGGCATGGAAGTGGTATTACGAAAAGATCGGCGGCGGCAGATGCGCTATAGTCGATACCTGGTGGCAGACAGAAACTGGCGGCCATATGATAAGCCCTCTGCCCGGCGCCACACCCATAAAACCGGCATGTGCCACATTCCCGCTTCCGGGAATCATGGCCGAGGTCATAGAGAGAGACGGAACCCCGACAGAACCCGGAGAGCAGGGGCTTTTGTGCATCACAAAACCGTGGCCGAGCATGATACGAACCATCTGGGGAGACCCGGAGCGCTTCAAAAAGAGCTACTTCGGCGATGCGAAAAAAGAGGGCAAACCGGTCTACTTCTCGGGCGACGGCGCCATAGTGGACGAAGACGGCTACATAACCATCACGGGCCGCGTCGATGACGTCATCAACGTATCCGGCCACCGCATGGGTACAGCCGAAGTGGAGGCTGCGATAAAGAAACATCCGCATGTCGCCGAAGTGGCCGTAGTCGGAAAACCGGATCCCATAAAAGGTGAAAGCATATTCGCTTACATTGTTCTCAAAAATGCCGATGATACTTTCGGCGAAGAGGCCGAACTGGCCAAAGAGATAAACCAGGTGATTGCAAAAGAGATAGGAAATATAGCCAAGTGCGACACCATCAAGGTTGTCCCCGGCCTTCCCAAAACACGTTCAGGCAAAGTTATGCGCCGAATACTGCGCGCAATAGCCAAGGGTGAAGAGATCAAACAGGACATCTCGACACTGGAAGATCCGGGAATAGTAGCCAAAATACAGACATGTGTCATAGGATAAAAATGTGAAAATATGGATGCCTATTTTTCTGCTCGCACTCTTCTTTACCGGATGCGGGGAGAAGAGTGCAGATAGTAACAAACTGATATTTTCGGTTCTTGTTCCTCAACCTACAGCAGAACAGAGCATCCATTATGTAAGCGGGAAGCAGGTTTTTACATCTGTTTCCGGCGATTCTGCAGTCTCCGCCATGGTTATCACCAATCCTATTATGGCAGGGAAAGAGGCTATAGTAGCGATAGCCATGGAAAACCGTACAGACAGAAAGATAGATTTGAAATGGGATGACATAACCTTTTTCAACCCCAAAAACTACATAAAGCTCCTACCGGTTGCCCAAATAGAGGAGTATTTCAAACAGCCGAACCGGTGCAAACCGTTACTCAATGCCAAAACTTTTGAAAATCAGCTCAAAAAGTACGGCATACTGCACGACCCGGCCAAAGATACCGTAAAGAGAGATCTTTTCCCGACGGAGTCCGCACTTTTGGAGATTTTCAAAGAGATAAGAGAAGATCTGTGCTATACGAGACTGCCGAACAACACTTCACTCGACCCTCACAAGACAACAGTGGGATATATGGTCATCCTGCTTCCCGAAGAGAACTTTAACCGCAAAATGCTGTTTATGCTTAAAATCCCCGTTGCAGATACTGTTCATAAACTCCGCTACGCACTTCAGCCCCTTGAATGATGATATAATTTCGAAAAACCACTGACAGGAACCTAGATATGCAGCTTTGCGTCGCACTGGATCTGCCCTCTTTGAAAGAGAATCTGAAACTGGCCGAAGAGCTCAAAGAGTTCGATATTTGGCTGAAAGTAGGATTTAGAAGTTACATAAGAGACGGCAGAGAGTCCATAAAAGCTCTAAAACAGATAAACCCTTCATTCAAAATATTTCTAGACCTTAAACTCTACGACATCCCGAATACCATGGCCGATGCCGCGGAAGAGATAGCGAAGATGGATGTAGATATGTTCAACATCCACGCAAGTGCAGGTAAAAAAGCGATGCAGGAGGTTATGAAAAGGCTGGAGCCGCTGAAAAAGCGCCCTATGGTGCTTGCTGTAACGGCACTTACCTCGTTTGACTACCACACTTTCAAAGAGATCTACGGAGCGGAAATAGAAGAGAAGGCGAAGCAGTTCGCTCTTCAGAGCTATCAGGCGGGCCTGGACGGAGTAGTATGCAGCGTCTACGAATCGCCGATGATAAAGCACGAAACAGACTCTTCCTTCATCACCCTGACTCCGGGGATCCGCCCGTTCGGAGAGTCCGGCGACGACCAGAAAAGGGTCGCCGACATAAAAACCGCCGAAGAGCACAATGTAGATATTATCGTCGTGGGGCGGCCTGTTTATAAAGCCGAAAATCCCGCAGAAGCAGTAAAAAGGATATTAAAAGCTATCTGACGGCTCACCAGTTACCGTCGGGTACAGCCGTCTCCATCCCC
>CAYZMY010000174.1:0-2503 GCA_964479605.1 uncultured Campylobacterales bacterium
AGATGAACTTTATAACGAGGGCCCCCGAAAAGAGGCCGACGATGCTTCCCCATGTGCCGGGGGCTTTGGGAAGCAGACCGCTGCCGAGGGCTGCCAGAAAGAGTTTTTCGCTTCTATTCATCTATGCTCCGGTTACTTTAGAGATGTGGTTTGGTAGAGTTTCATCAGTTTGATGTAGAAATCCTCTTCGCTCTGGTTCTCCAGCAGCCCGGAGCCCGGCATCAGATCGTAGTAGATCTTTTCGAGGTTTTCGAAACGCCCGGGAAACAGGTGGGCCAGAATCATCGCCGAGAGCTCTTTGCGAATCAAGACCGCCGGCGGCAGCAGACCCTTTTTGAGCAGCTCGAGAATGGAGTCGGCGTGGTATGAGATGTGGTGGTGCTCACCGTGGGGGCAGGTCCGGCTGCTCACAAGCGTGCGGCAGATGTCGCAGTAGGCGTATTCGGGAGCAGTGTGAATCTGTATCGAGAACCCCTTTATATGGTCGAATACCGACTGTATGCGGTTCTTGTCGTAAAAAGAGCCGAGCCCCGCATGGTTTTGGCCTATCACGAGCTCGTCGCACCCGTAGTTTTGGGCCACGAGCGCATCGAGAATCACCTCGTTGTAGCCGGCGAATATGTATGTGTACTCCAGCGGTACGATAATAACCCTGTTTGCCGGAAGGTAGTTTTTTACGAAATACTCCATCGATCGGTAGCGCAGTTCGTAAGGGAGCGTGCTGTCCTCCCTGTAGGGCTTGAAGAGGAAGATGACGACAAGATCGGAGCGGTCCAGCGTGGTTCTAATGAGCCTCTCGTGTGCCCTGTGAAGAGGGCGCGCCGCCATCATGAGCGCGCTAGTCTGTTTGGCGCCTATGCGGTTTTTGGCTACCGCTATCTGCTCTTTGATCCTGCGCAGATCAGGGTACTCCACATGGTATCTGCCGCTTATGGCGTAGCGTCCGAGACGTTTCATCGTAGCCTGTACGCCCGGATGAGATGCGTTTTGCGTTCCGTAAATCTCCTGTACCCTTGCCTGAGGGTCGATTTCAAAGACCTCTTTTGTCTCTATCCAGCCTACACTCTTGCCGTCTACGATCAGATCGACTCTATCTTTCGGCTTCAGAGACTTCAGAATCTCCTCGTTGCGCTTCCCTTTGGGGGCCAGGATGAACGGAAAAGGGAAGCTGTGCCCTTTGTAGAGTTTGGTGCGGTTGACCTCTCTGGCGGTCTTGCTGTCCATCAGGCCATCGACAGGTTTGAGCAGTCCCTCCTGTACAAGGGCCAGCGTAGATAACGCCTCATGGTCTATGTATATCGCTTTTTTGTCCAAAATATATCCTTTTTGCATGGCCGGTGCATCGGTGCTCTAGGAGTTCCGGCAGCTACATCGCAATCGACAGCTTCTACTTCTTTTTGAAGATTCCGTACTTTTTTCTCTTCTCCCAGAGAGATTTTCGCGAAATTCCAAGCTTCTTGCTGAGCTCGGTATCGGGAAACTTGCTCTGGTATATATGTATAATGAACTTTACATAGTCGTCTATCGTCAATATCTCGGTGCGGTCGAAAATCTTGTGTTCGCTGATCATCTCTATCGACTCCAGACCCTCCTCTTCGAAACTCTCGGTTGTGGAGCTGATTACATCTTTCCCTTCGATTGCCGAAAGAAACGCTTTTTTCTCACTTTTTTTGAGAGTCTGGAATTCAGGCATATAGACAACGCAGTCATGTTCGATCGCATTGAATTTATCCAGCCATGAAGAGTCGCCGAGAGGCAGATATTTAAGAGGTCTTTTGAGCTCCTTTGCAAGAGCGAATGCAAAAGCATCAGCCTGTTTCTGGTAGTTGGTCTTTATCATTACCGGAAGCTTGCACCTTATCTGCGAAGGTAAGCGTACATTTTTCATCTGATGAGCCATATACTCTTCGTAAAGTTCGCACTCCTGCTTCAGCCGCTTGTAGTCGTGGTAGTGGTTGATCTTGCGGATCAGTTCCTCTATCATAAAAGGTTTTTGAATATAATCCTGTGCACCGGATTTGAGGGGGTCGGTTACCGTGTCATTGCTGATGTAGGAGACCATAAGAAGAATAATCTCGTTTTTGAATCTGTTTATTATAGGATAGAAGTCCTGTCCCGAGAGATTGGTGGATAGCAGTATCACGTCGTAGCATCTTTTTAAGCCGAGCGCATCGTTAACCGTTGCGAAAATATCGCATTCATGTCCGAAGTCGACCAGCTTCCCCGCAATGCTCTGCGCAAGATAGATTTCATCTTCAACGATCAATATTTTCATTTTTCGGTCCAGTCGTGAAATTTCAGGGTGGCGGTCGCCGAAACGGCAACCCCCTCTTTGCGCCCGACAAAACCGAGCCCCTCGGTGGTTGTGGCTTTTACATTAACAAAGTATGGTTCTATGCCGAGCAAAGATGCTACCCTTTGTGTCATGCGCTCTTTGTAAGGTGATAGTTTCGGTGCCTGTGCCGCAATCGTCATATCGGCATGGACGATATCGAAACCGTAG
>CAYZMY010000175.1:0-2487 GCA_964479605.1 uncultured Campylobacterales bacterium
GAGTCGCTTCACAAGCTGCTGGACGACATGAATGAGACGATGATGGCCAGCAACGGTATAGGACTTGCCGCCATTCAGGTCGGCGTACCTCTGCGGGCGCTGCTCATCAACCTTCCCGATGAGGAGGGGAACCAGTACGAAGAGAACCTGATAGAGGTTATAAATCCGGTAATACTCGAAAAAAGAGGGAGCACAACCTATACGGAAGGGTGCCTCAGCGTTCCGGAATATTATGATGACGTAGAGCGTGCGGAGTGGGTCAGAGTAGAGTTCTATACCCGTAACGCCGAGCGCAAAGAGATAGAGACGGACGGTCTGCTCGCCATCGCTTTTCAGCATGAGATGGATCATCTCGACGGCCATCTGTTCATAGAGAAACTCTCTTTTTTGAAGCGCAAAAAGTTTGAAAAAGATTGGAAGAAGAAGCTGAAGGAAAAGAAGTAGCTTGAAAAATCTGCTGGCCGCGACTATCGACGGACTCGAAGCAAGACCGGTAGATGTAGAAGCTACGTTTACGAAGGGCCTGCCCGCTTTCGGAATAGTCGGTCTTGCCGGAAGCTCTATACAGGAGTCGAAGGATAGGGTCAAATCGGCTCTTTTGACAAACGGCTTCTCTTTTCCTCCCCTGCGAATAACTGTCAACCTCTCCCCGAGTGATATAAACAAATCCGGAAGCCATTTCGACCTTGCCATAGCTTTGGCGATAGCCCTTCAGGATGAAGAGGCCTCTACTGATGGTATATATGTTTTCGGAGAGCTCGGCCTTGACGGAAAGGTGAAAGATACCAGGTCCATTTTTCCGATTCTGCTCTCTTTGAAGAACAGGGGTATGGTGGATCGGGCCATCGTGCCGAAAGAGTCGCTGGAGGCCCTTTCGCTGATTCCCGGTATTCTCTTTTCGGGAGTAGACTCTCTTTCTGAAGCGATCGCCCTGTGTAAAGGGGAGAGTGAAGGTGTGAAGGTCGAATCGGCGCCTATAGAGGGTGAGCCGCTTATAGTAGGCGAAGAGAGTTTCTGGTTTACAAGAGATTATCCGGAAGACTTTGGTGAAGTAAAAGGGCAGGAGGGTGCAAAGAGAGCTGCACTGGTAGCCGCTGCGGGAATGCACAACATCCTTATGGAGGGAAGTCCTGGATGCGGAAAGAGTATGATTGCCAAAAGAGTGCGGCATATTCTGCCGCCGATGAGCCTTGAAGAGATCCTTCACCTGAACCAGTACGCCCTGCTGGGCGATGAAGAGGCCTCTTTCCGGCCGGTAAGACCGTTTAGAAGCCCTCATCACAGCGCCAGCAAGCCCTCCATATTCGGCGGCGGTACCGCAAATGCGCGAATAGGAGAGGTGGCTCTTGCCAACGGGGGAGTTCTCTTTTTCGACGAATTTCCACACTTTTCCAAAACGGTTCTGGAGGCGCTCAGAGAGCCTCTGCAGGATCACAAGGTGCTTATTTCGCGCGTAAACAGCAAAGTGGAGTACAGAACCAGCTTTCTCTTTGCCGCGGCCCAAAACCCATGTCCCTGCGGAAACCTTTTAAGTACAGTTCACCCATGCCGCTGCAACGACTTGGAGATAAAACGGTACAAACAGCGACTTTCGGACCCTCTTTTGGATCGTATCGAGATATTTGTAACGATGCAGGAGAGTGAAACGGATGCCAAATCCTCCGTCGATTCAGCCTCCATGCATGAGCGGGTCGTATCCGCATTCATAAAACAGAAAGAGCGGGGCCAGAAGAGGCTGAACGGAAAGCTCGACGAAAAAGATATAGAGAAGTACTGCATCCTGGAACCGCACGCGCAGGAGGTTCTGCAAAGAGCGGTACAGAGTTTCGGTCTCAGCCACAGAGGTGTGGGCAATGCCAAAAAAGTCGCACGCACTATAGCCGATCTGGATGCAAGCGAGATCATCGCCAAGAGCCATATACTGGAGGCTCTGAGCCTTAGACGAAGGGCTTAGACCTATGCGTTATGCCGCCGTTGCACTCTTTATTGTTACTCTGCCTCTGTTCTCTTTCGAAATTGTGGACAGGCCCATTCTTTTCGGTCCGGACCGCACAGCGCTTACCAAAGAGTATATAAAAGAGCATTACGCTCTTTCCAAAGATGATATTTCTATCGTTCCGAAAATCATAGTCATTCACTATACGGCAATAGACGATCTTAACCGCTCATTCAAAGCTTTTTATCCTCAAAGGCTACCCGGATATCGCGACGATATCGCCCGAGCCTCCGCACTCAATGTCTCCGCACATTTTCTAGTCGACCGCGACGGTACCGTATACAGGCTCATGAGCGAGACGACAATGGCGAGGCATGTCATAGGGCTGAACCTCTTTGCTATAGGCATAGAAAACGTAGGGGGAGCGGGCGGCAGAGATGATCTCACCGAAGCTCAGCTGAAAGCGGACATTGCCCTTGTCAGGTACCTTGCCTCAAAATATCCGACCATCGAGTACCTTATAGGCCACTATGAGTATCGAAACTTCGAAA
>CAYZMY010000176.1:0-2476 GCA_964479605.1 uncultured Campylobacterales bacterium
ATGTACCGTTCGATTAAAAAGGCCCTGAAAATCGGCCCTGATACAAATGCCACTTTTGAAGCTGTCAGGCCTGAGGGGTATGCTATGATCGGAAATTTTCAGCAGTTGTGGCTGGACCGTTTCGAAAACTACAATCCTATGAAAAACTACGGTGTTATACGAGACGGATATGCAGTCGGTATAGTGGTAGAGAAGAAACTGCGCCCCCTGATGATTCTTGCCGGCGATCCCGAGTGTACCTTTGCGGTGTATATAGGTAATGTGCGCGCACCGGGAATAGCCATGGGAACAGATGATAGACACATGGTCGTCAAGTATATTCCCCAGTGGCTTACACTGAAGCCGGGGGACAGGGTTTCAACAAGCGGCCTCGACCATATATTCCCGCCGGGAGTCCCTGTAGGGAGGGTTGTCTCTACGCAAAAGATGCAGGGATTCCAAAATGCGTACATAGAACTCTACGGCGATACGCTCCATCCTGATGTCGTATGGGTAACTTCTCCGGCCTCGGAGAGTACCGAAAGCGATTCGTAAGAGCTTATTTAGTAAAATAATAAAATTTCTCCAAGGAGTGCTCCTTTATGCCAAAACGAGACGATATCGAGACCATTCTTCTGATCGGATCAGGGCCGATCGTGATCGGCCAGGCCTGCGAATTCGACTACTCAGGCACACAGGCGGCCAAGACACTCAAAGAGCTTGGCTACAGGGTAGTTCTCATTAACTCAAACCCCGCTACGATTATGACCGATCCGGAGTTTGCCGACCGCACATATATTGAGCCGATAAATGAAGAGATCATCTCAAGAATAATTGAAAAAGAGGGTGTTGACGCCATCTTGCCGACCATGGGAGGACAGACGGCTCTGAATGTGGCCATGAGCATGCATGAAAAAGGTATGCTTGGCGGCGTAGAGTTTCTAGGCGCCGATCCTGAAGCGATAAAAAAGGGCGAAGACCGCCAGGCGTTCAAAGAGGCGATGATAAGAATAGGTATGGACCTTCCGAAGAGCAGGTACGCCTATTCGATGGAAGAGGCTATGGCGGCAGCCGAAGAGATCGGCTTTCCTCTCATAATACGTGCTTCATATACACTTGCCGGCGGCGGCAGCGGCGTAGCCTACAATATAGACGAGTTCAAGTCTCTTGCCATGGCGGGGTTGGATGCCAGTCCGATAAGTGAGATTCTTATCGAAGAGAGTCTTCTCGGATGGAAAGAGTACGAAATGGAGGTCATACGTGACCGGGCCGACAACTGTATAATAGTCTGCTCCATCGAAAACCTGGATCCTATGGGAGTGCATACCGGAGATTCTATCACCGTCGCTCCGGCACTTACGCTGACCGATAAAGAGTATCAGCGTATGCGTGACGCCAGCTTCAAGATTCTTCGCGAAATCGGTGTAGATACGGGCGGCTCCAACGTGCAGTTTTCGGTAAATCCGGAAACCGGCAGGATGATAGTGATAGAGATGAATCCCAGAGTCAGCCGTTCATCCGCTCTGGCTTCGAAGGCTACGGGCTACCCCATAGCCAAGGTGGCGACTCTACTGGCGGTCGGCTATACTCTAGACGAGATTAAAAACGACATTACCGGAACCCCGGCCAGTTTCGAACCGGTAATCGACTACATAGTCACCAAAATTCCGCGCTTCACTTTCGAAAAATTCCCGCAGGCGGACTCGACTCTGACAACCTCTATGAAGAGTGTCGGCGAAGTGATGGCGATAGGGCGAACATTCAAAGAGTCGGTACAAAAAGCGCTCTGCTCTCTTGAGACGGGACTTGCCGGTTTCAATCCCGTCTCCTGTGACGACGAGAAACTTCGTCGGGAGATCAGAAGACCAAATGAAGATAGGCTCTTGTACATTGCGCAGGCTTTCAGAGAAGGCTACAGCGTAGATGATATCTTCGCACTCAGCAAAATCGATCCGTGGTTCCTCCGCCAGATAGAGCAGATCGTGGCGATGGAGAGACTTATAGATATAGAGACTCTGCAAAACCCCACGCTTTTAAGGCGCCTCAAAAGCAACGGCTTCAGTGATGCAATGATTGCGAATGTCATAAACGAAAAAGAGAATATGGACCTCGGTGAAAACGACATATACGCAGCCCGCAAGAATCTCGGAATAGAGCTTGAGTACCACGAAGTAGACACCTGTGCGGCAGAGTTCAAGGCTCTTACCCCATACCTCTACTCGTCTACGAACATAATGGCGCTTCCGAAAAACGACAAAGCAGAAACGGTAAACGGCAAAGAGAAAGTCCTTATAATCGGCGGAGGCCCCAACCGCATAGGGCAGGGAATAGAGTTTGACTACTGCTGTGTGCACGCCTCTTTCGCTCTCGAGGATATGGGAATAACATCGATTATGTACAACTGTAACCCTGAAACAGTATCTACGGACTACGATACAAGCGACATTCTCTACTTTGACCCTATCGACTTCGAGCATGTAAGAAGTGTAATCGAAAG
>CAYZMY010000177.1:0-2475 GCA_964479605.1 uncultured Campylobacterales bacterium
GCGTTGTGGACAATGTTGAAAATATCGCTGACTTTCATCACAAAATTATACTTTCAAAAGCTGTAATACACATTAAACTACCTGATTTTTCAATATTATTTCCTATTTTAAGTATTTTATTATCTTTTTACTATGTTTTTACTCTGTTTAAAGCAATTATTATTCCATTTATATACATTTTTCTGTGTATTATTTCTCTGCTTCGGCTCTTCGCTATAATTTTCTGAATATAAAGGGGGCCTATGAAAAGAGTAGTCATAGCAGGCGGAGGATACGCAGGGCTGAGAGCCATAGAGAAGCTGGTGGACTCACAGGACCTGGAGCTGGTGCTTATAGACGCCAACAACTACCATTTTATGCAGACAGAAGTATACGGCTACATTGCCGGTACAAAAGATATAGATGAAATAGCCATAGATCTCGATCTGTGGTGCGGAGGTTTCGAACGTCCCGTGCGTTTTATAAAAGATCGAATAATCGGGCTGGAACCGCAAAACAGGGTTTTGATACTCGAAAATGAGAAGCTGGAGTATGACTATCTGATAATCGCAACCGGAGCACGAACAAGATTTCCAAAGTCCATAAAGGGACTAAGAGAGCGGAGCTTCGGCATAAAACAGCTCGGACGCTCATTCGGATTTCACCACAAATTCGAAGGGGTTGTCAAAAAGAAGCTCGAAGGCGAAAGAGGCAGAGTCAACATCGCCGTTATTGGTGCCGGACTCTCCGGTGTAGAGGTGGCCGCCGAAATGGGATATATGCTCAAAAGATACAAAAAGATGCTAGGAGCGCGTGCAAACGATATCGAAATCACCCTTGTAGACGCCTGCGAAACGATACTGCCCGGGATGGACCCATTTTTGGTACGCACAGCGACTAAAAGGTTGAAAAAGCTGGGCGTTTCGCTAAGAGTCTCCGCATTCATAAGCAGCGTAGAAGAGAACGAGATAGTGTTCGAAAACGGCGACACGATGGCATATAAATTCATCATATTTACGGGAGGTATAGTGGCAAACAGCGAATTCGTTCCGAAAGATTTTGAAAAAAACGGGATCGGCCAGCTTATTGTGACTCCCTTTTTAAACATTAAAGGCTTTGACGAGATTTTTGCCGTAGGCGATGCTGCAGAGATGAAAGACCCGCAAGGCAGACTGTTGCCCCCTACCGCCCAAATCGCGGAAAAGAGTGCGGAATATGCCGCGGAATCGATAAAAAAGAGCTTTTCAGGTGCAAAAGCGGAACCGTTTAAAGGAAGACTCGACGGCATGTTCATAGCTCTCGGAGGAAGGTACGCCGCAGCGGAGATATTCGGTTTCAGATTCAGCGGAGTCACAGCTTACTATATGAAACGGCTGGTAACTCTCATATATTTTCTTGGAATCGATCTGAGAGCCAATGCAGGCTACAAAATAAGAAAATATAGAGAAAATGTATAGAATATCAACAATCTAAAAACTGAAATTTTATATACAACTTTGTCTCCATCATTAATTCTATCTTATTCGCTATACTATGTAAAAAAATCGGCACAATAACTATTATTATAAAAAGGAGAAAAAATGTCTGAATCAAAAGAACTGTATCTTCCCGACAGAGAGTTCGCGAAACAGGCGCGTATAAAAAATATGTGCGAATACAAAGAGCTTATGGATTGGGCAAAAGAGGATTATGAAGGTTTCTGGGGCCATTGGGCAAATGAAAAAATCGACTGGTTCGAGCCTTATGCAAAGGTTCTGGACGAATCTGAAGCACCCTTTTACAAGTGGTTCACAGGCGGCAGACTCAATGTCAGCCATCAGTGTATAGACCGCCACCTTGAGACCCGCAAAAACAAAGCGGCCATCATCTTCGAAGGAGACAGGGGAGACAGACAGATAATAACCTATCTGGAGCTTCACAAAAATGTAAACCGTTTTGCGAATCTGCTCAAAAACAGATTCGGCGTAAAAAAAGGCGACCGTGTGGTTCTGTATATGCCGATGATTCCCGAGGCGGCATACGCGATGCTGGCATGTGCGAGAATCGGGGCCATACACTCGGTGGTCTTCGGCGGCTTCAGCGCCGAGGCGCTTAGAGACAGGATCATCGACGCCGATGCAAAAGTGGTCATAACAGCCGACGGAGCGTTTAGAAAAGATAAGCCCTACATGCTCAAACCTGTGGTAGATACCGCCCTCGAAGAGGGTTGCGAATGTGTCGAAAAAGTACTCGTAGTTCAGAGAAACAACGAAGATGTGGTCTGGATAGAGGGGCGTGACTACAGCTACAACGAACTTATAGATCTGGAGAGCGATGTATGCACCCCGGAACCTATGGAGAGCGAAGATCCGCTCTTTCTGCTCTACACATCCGGCTCGACCGGAAAACCGAAAGGGGTACAGCACTCTCAGGCAGGCTATATTTTGTGGGCGCAGATGACAATGGAGTGGGTCTTTGACGTAAAAGAGAACGACACCTACTGGTGTACGGCCGACA
>CAYZMY010000178.1:0-2457 GCA_964479605.1 uncultured Campylobacterales bacterium
TTTTCGAAGTCGAAGCGGTCCCTATGGCGGTATCGGTAAACGGAAAACCGAGAGCACAGATTGAAGTGTCACCTGATGCGTCGAAAGAGCAGATCATAGAGATAGCAAAGGCGGCCGTGCCGAAGTGGCTGGAGGGAAAAACGGTTGTCAAGGAGATTGTGGTCCCTAAAAAACTTGTAAATCTGGTTGTCAAATAGCGTGAGAGAGGATGAGCCGAAACATGAAAACAGAAAGTCTTAACCTGAAGAAGGCATGTTGCGCGCTCATCCCGTTTCTCATTCTGCATTTCTCTTTTTTCGCTTTTTCCGGCTGCGGGTACAAACCCATGACCGCCTATACAAAAAAAGTTTTTACCGATAAAATATATACAGAGGTGGAGGTCTATCTGCGCGACCCGGAGAATGCCGTATTGGTAAAAGATGCGATGAACGAGGCGATAGTCAGCCGGTTCGGTGCCAGAATAACGAAAAAAGAGGATGCGACAACACGTCTGTGGATTCGTTTCAAATCGGTTTCGTTCTCTCCGATTCAGTACGACGCGAACGGGTATGCGGTCTATTACCGTGCCAACGTAAACCTGGATGTTCGCTATGAATCGCCTAAAAAACGGGGAACAGAGAGTGTTTTCGGCTTCTATGACTTCCCTATCGAGCCTAATGCGGTCATCTCCGATGCAAAACGTTTCGAAGCGATCCGCTTCGGGGCGCAAAAAGCGCTGGATGCTTTCATATCGCGGATGGCTATGAGAGGAGAGAGCCTATGACTATTCAAGAGATTATCAAAAAGACGCTGATGGAGGTCAAGTCCAGAGGGCAGAACCTGACTCCGGATCTCTACAGCGAGCTCTTCTGCAAAGAGGCGAAAAAAGCCAATGTAATAGTCGAAGACTGCCAGAGAGTGGAGAAGTTTCTGAAAAGACTTCCTCTGCAACTCCAAAAGAGTTTGAGAAAAAGGCATGTCTCCACTGTGGATCAGTTGGTCCAGTATCTTGCCGCAGAACTTTCAAGAAGTGACACGAAAGGGAGCTCGGAAGTCATTCAGGCATACTACATGCTCACCAAAAGGCTCCTTCAAGCCATCACTGTTCTTCATGACAAAGAGGCTGCAGCTCTTGCCGAGAAGGATGCGAGGATACTCACAGAACATTCGGACAGGGCTGAGATAGATGCTGTCAGAGAGAGATGGAATCGCTTCGTTATGGATTACAGCGACGCTTTTTTGAACAGACTAGACCCCTACTGCAAAGTTGATAAAAGCGATCTGGAATCTATGGTGGATGACCTCGTAAAATGCTTTAGGGGCACTGAGAGGGGAGAGGGCGGTGGTCAGTCAAATGAAGGACTGAGCAGTGTCGCCCAGATTGTTATAGCCTCTTTGACACCCTCTATCGCTTCCGGTATGAATGATGAACTTGCCGCTATCAGTTCGCAGATCAGATCTAACCCGGAACTGCTTACGTCGGATGCGATGGTGCAGGATCTGAAGCATATGATAAAAAAGCGGATAGATCTGGATAAAAAAGCGGTAGTAACGCAGATAGGAGAGCTCGACTCAGTAATAGACCACATCAATCTTGCACTGACTAGAGTTATCGATTCCGGTGAAGGAAATAAAGAGGCTCTTGGGGCTATCCAGGGTGAGCTGGAGAGTGTCAATCTGAAGGCGGATTCGTTTGAGGTTATACATACAAAACTGCTGGCGGTAGCTACCTCTTTGGAGAAAGAGACCAGAGTGCTCGGTGAAGAGATGTATAGAAGCAAAGAGCGTATAAGTGAACTTCAGGAGAAGGTCAGAGTGCTCGAGTCCGCTCTTCACAGGGAACGAAAAAAATCTTCTACAGATACTCTTACAAAACTTCCCAACCGGCGTGGAATAGATGACAGTCTTGCCAAAATGGAAGCCGCTTTCAAGCGCTATAAAGATAACTATTCAGTAGTTATTTTCGATCTGGACCACTTCAAGTCTGTCAACGATACATACGGGCATGATGCCGGTGACATGATTTTGGCCTCTTTCGCGAAACAGCTGCGCCGTTACAGCAGGGAACTCGATATAGTCGGGCGATGGGGAGGAGAAGAGTTTCTGGTAATTCTGCCGAAAACAGACGGTGACGGAGCCTTCCGATTTGCACAGAAGCTGCGCGAAGTTGTCGAGAAGAGCAAGTTTCTCTACAGAGGCCGGCGAATTCCGGTAACGGTCAGCGGCGGAGTGGCGGAGCGCTCATCCTATCCGGATATGGAGAGTATGCTCAAGGCCGCGGATGAGAAGCTCTATCTGGCAAAAGAGGGCGGGCGCAACAGAATTGTTATCTGAGCTTATGAAGCTGAACGACTTTTTGCGGAGCAAACCGCTCTACTATGACAAAATCGACCTGAGCAGAATGCCCAATGCCTACGCTCTTGTGAAAGAGATGCTTAATCCGGGCCGTGTTATCCATGTTATAGGGACAAACGGAAA
>CAYZMY010000179.1:0-2448 GCA_964479605.1 uncultured Campylobacterales bacterium
ATAATGGAGTGTTTATAGAAAATGAAGAGCCGTACCCTCGTTTTTACCGACAGCAGAGTGCCGGAAGATGGTGATTTCGATCTCTCTCCGGGCAGCGGTACTCTCTTTATTGTTATCGCTGCAACCCGGTGCAGGGACCATGTTCAAAAAGTTCTGAATGCACTGACACAGCTATACCCGGAGGCGAAAACTATCGGAGCTTCGAGCGATGAGGCGATTGCTCCGGAAGGAATTTTACAAAACGGAGCGGTAGCTGTAACGGCACTGGTTTTCGAAGATACCTCTGTCGATACCGTGCACGTTTCATCCTGCTTCGAAGTCTCCGAAACGGTCGAAAAATTTTTAAATAACGATACAAAGGTGATGATCTCTTTCAGCGAAGCACTTTCGGTAAACGGTGAACTCTTTCTGGACGAACTCAGCAAAATTTCCGGTTCAATTCCCATAACCGGCGGTGCAGCGGCGACACCAACTTTTGAAAATACATTCGTCATAGAAGATGAAAAGATACTCGACAGCGGTGCGGTTATAGCCTTTTTGAATTCCAAAAGCCTCAGTGTCTTTGTAGACTACTCTTTCGGATGGCAGGCTGTAGGACGTTCGTTCAAGATCACCCAGGCCGAAGGAAACAGGGTTATCTCCGTCTCCGGCGTCTCTCCGGCCGAACTGTTTGGGCGTTACCTCGGAAAGGAGATAGTCGAAGCTATGCCCGGAATCGGATCGGCATTTCCGTTTATCGTACGAAGAGACAATATGCTCATAGCACGGGGAATCATAGGTGTAGAGGGGAGCAGTTTCATTGTCTCCGGGAATATCCGGGTAGGAGATGAAGTCTACATAGGATACGGAAATCCGTACTCGGTACTTCAGCAAAACGGGCTTCACAAAAGGCTCGTACGCAAAATACCTGACCCCGATGCTATCCTTAGCTTCTACTGCGAAGGCAGAAAACTCTTTCTTCCGAGAAGTGTGGTCGACTACGAGGAGAGGGTTTTAAACTCCATAGCCCCGACCTGCGGAATGTTCACTTTGGGAGAGTTTTACGGAAAAGGGCGTATGGATTTTCTGAATTTCAGCTCCACCGTAGTAGCGCTGAAAGAGGGCGAACCGGGCAGCACAAAAGAGATTGACTTTCCCAAAGCGCCGAAACTAAGGGAACTTGAACTTGTATCGGAAGGGCTTTTCCACTTTATAGATGTGCGTGTAAAGGAGCTCGAAAACGTTGCATATTACGATGAACTGACGGGACTTCCGAACAGAAACCTCTTTAGCGGTATTTTGCAAAAGAGCATTGCTGATGTGTCGCACAAAAACAGAAGCGGTGCACTCTTTTTCATAGATATAGACAATTTCAAAAATATCAACGAAACTGCAGGACACAGTGAGGGTGACGAAGTTTTGAAAGAGGTCGCAAAACGTCTGGGAGAGGATCTCGGCAAAAAGCGTACACTCTGCCGTTTCGGCGGAGACGAGTTTGTAATAGTGGCTGAAGATATGGAAGATAGATCGGAAACAGCAGATTTTGCCGAAGAGATTCTTCACCGACTCAAGGGAAGAATAGAGGTGGGACTGCACGGCTACCATCTGACGGCAAGCATAGGGATCACCTTCTTTTCAGCTCAAAACAGTGATCAGGGAGAGATTTTAAAACAGGCCGACATAGCGATGTACAGGTCAAAGAGACAGGGAAAAAACAGGTGGAGTATTTATCTTGACACTATGGGTCAATACGCCATAGAGCGGTATCGGATAGAACAGGAGCTTCGGGCGGCCATAAAGAACAGAGAGCTGGTTCTGCATTATCAGCCCCAGTACGATATTCAGACCGGGCACATTGTCTCGGTAGAGGCTCTGGTGAGGTGGAACCATCCGGAACGCGGAATGCTCTTTCCCGACAGTTTCATCGAAGTTGCCGAGTCATCCGGCCTCATAATACCGCTTGGTGAGCTTGTGCTGGATATGGCTCTGGAGTTTCTGTCCGGTTGCAACTGCATAGAGAGAGTCGCGGTGAATATCTCCTCGAAACAGTTTAACGATGCCGACTTTCTATCGATGGTCAGACGACTATTGAAAAAATACGATTTAAACCCTGCGAATCTTGAACTGGAGATGACCGAATCCGTGGTGATGGATGACGACAGCGAGACGACTCAGCTTCTCTATGCTCTGGCAGAAGAGGGGTTTACCCTGAGTATCGACGACTTCGGTACCGGATACTCATCTCTTAGCTATCTCAAACGTATGCCGATCAGCACTCTCAAAATAGACCGTTCATTCGTTATGGATATACCGGGAGACGAAAGCGATGTGGCGATAGTCAAGAGTATAGTGGCTATGGCCAAGGCGCTCGGGCTCAATCTGGTAGCCGAGGGTATTGAGACGAAAGAGCAGGTAGAGTTTTTCAAAAGAGAGGGTGAAGTAGTAGCACAGGGCTATTTCTACTCCAGG
>CAYZMY010000180.1:0-2433 GCA_964479605.1 uncultured Campylobacterales bacterium
TAAACCCGGACGAGACCTTTCAATCTATCGATTACCCTCATATCAAAATAGGAGCAGACGAGTTTCGGCCAATACTCACCATACACTGCAGAGCGGACGGTCTCTTCGATCCGCAGATCGCAAGAAAGGGTGAAAAGTGGTACTATCTGCACCCTTTCGGCAAAGTTTACACATTTACCGATCCTGTCTCTATGGTATCCTTCATGCGCAAAAGCGACTATCTTCCGGACCAGGCAGGTTATGCGCAGTAGGGGCTTTACACTTCTGGAAGTGCTTCTTAGTATCTTTATCCTCTTTACCATGGGGCTTGCACTGCTTAAATTCGACGGCTGGATCAAAGACGAGATAAGCAGGTACAAAGAGAAATCTCTGCTGCTCTATACATCTACACCGAACCTCTTCGAGAGCAGGCGAAGCAGTTTAAAAAAAGAGTCTCTGTACGACATGATGAAGTTTCCTAGACTCAGAGATGACGAAGTCTTCTGGCTGAAAAACAGTTTCGCAAAGATAGAGGTGGGCAAAGGTGAGAAGAGAACCATCTTCCAAAGCGGTGAACTGGACCTCACATATATGCTCTATCCTGTAGCGGTCAAGCGCGGCGATGTACGTGTGGGATTTGTGAGGATAGTACCGTGAAACGCGCCTTCACCCTGGTCGAAATGCTGATATCCATAATGCTTACGGCGATTGTATTTACCTATATATACGCCACCTTGAACGATGTCAAAAAGAGTCAGGCGCGCTATATGGAGTCGGCCGATACCGTAACGTCGGGGCAGAAGATATTCTCTCTTCTGTCAAAAGATCTCACCCAGCTTAGAAAACCTCCGAAAATCGTACATGAAGCGGGATTCGACCGTATCTCCTTTACGACAGACAACACGGTATACGGAATTGCCCGTCCATGGGTACACTACTACATAAGCTCAAACTCCAGAGCTCTCATAAGGATAGAAGCGACCGCACCGATAGACTTTTTCAACACCAACTACATAGGCGATGCCAACGGCACATACTTTTTCGCCGACAAACTGGCCGAAGGATGCGACTCTTTCAGAGCTGCGGAAAGAGGCGGCCGCATGGATATCATCCTGAAATGTGAAAATGTCGCTCCTATCGCCATGACACTCTACAAAGGCGGAATATGAGACGAGGGGTTGTACTGTTCATAACACTCGCTATTTTGCTTATGCTCAGCACCGTAGTAATGCTCTTTCTGAAAGAGGGGTCACAGATAAAGAAGAGCGTTCGCGAAAATATTGCGGTAATACAGACCAACCTGCTGCTAAACGACATGAGCGGCTTTCTGAAAAAACAGACCTTTTCACAAGAAGATCTATTCTACGGATCGGAGATCCCCGTTACGCTCGATCTTGGACAGGTATCCGGTTCCATTTCACTGACTTCCGTTCAAAACCGAATAAACATAAACCGCTTCATCGAATCGGTCCTGCACGACCAGCAGGCTCTTATAAGCTTTCTGGACTGGCTCGATACCCTGAAACTGAAAAACCAGCCGCTGCTGATATCGATTCTGCTCGACAGTTACGACAAAGACAGATACGAAAGAATGAACGGCAGTGAAATAGTCCTGGAAAGACCTTGGTTTCAAAACGGAACTATCGCCAACGAGCGGTCACTCACCATGATACTCCGCCGCTACTCCGAACTAAGCGGCGACAGAAACATCTCGATAGAGCGCTGGACCAGAGTTTTCGGTTTTGAAGGAGACAATATAGACCTCAATTACGCCGACAAAGATCAGATCAAACTGCTCTACCCCGACCTTCCGCAAATAGTGGTTGATGTCCTTGCCAAACACTCCTCACTCTACCAAAGTGTTGAAGATATTCCTATAGACCCTGAATCGAGGGCAAAACTCATGCAAAAGCGTTTCGGGATTATGCCTACACTAAAGAGCTCCAAGATTGCGGTAAGCATAGATTTTACGACAACCCAGGAGTGCAGCGGCAAGATGGGTTTTTTCATGGAGATCACAAAAAAGAAGATATCGGATCTCACACTATCACCGATTCGCTGCCCCTGAAAAGAGCGGTTGAAACTTACTACTCCGTTTAAACTGTTTATGCAGTGCGGCGATAAATTGATTTCGCTATTTTGGTATAATTACACCTAAAATTAAGGTCTTCATGAGAGTAGCTATCGTCCGACTAACGGCCATGGGAGATGTCATTCACACACTGGCCGCCATGCAGTTTGTAAAAAAAGCGCAGCCGGATGCAGAGATTACATGGTTCGTAGAAGATAAGTTTGCCCAGATACTGGAGCACAACACCGACGTCGACAGAATAGTACCCGTAAATCTCCACCGTTTCAAAAAATCTTTTTCGCTCTCCGCACTAAAAGATGAAGCTCAGAAGGTAAAAAAGAGCGGCCCTTTCGACCTGGTCATAGATGCCCAGGGGCTCATAA
>CAYZMY010000181.1:0-2422 GCA_964479605.1 uncultured Campylobacterales bacterium
GAACATTGTCCGAATCTCTGTAGAGTCCGGCTGCCGCAAAAACCTGGCCGGGCTGATAGAGGTGCTTGTCGTTCGGTGTAATGAGGATAATCTGGGCGTTTGGAGCCGCACGCCTTATTCGTGATGCGGCGGTCATACCGGCGGCACCTCCGCCGGCTATGACGATTCTCGCCTTTTTTTTACTCGAAGGCATAGAAAGCTTCGTTTCGGCAGCCGGAAGTGAACCGCCAAATGCCAGAGTGCCGCCAACTGCAAGTTTTTTCAGAGCATCCCTGCGATCTGCGTCAAATAACATCTTCATGATATCTCCTTCGATAGTAACGCAACACAGCCATCTTGACGACATCGTTAAAGACGAACCATACAAGGGCGTATGTCCACATTGCCATAGCCCACTCCCATCCTATCGGCTCCATCAATCCGAAGCCGTATACGGCGATTATCGTACCGGCCACACGGCTGGAGAAGGTCGCGTTAAAGAGTGTCCATGACGGCCATGGTCTCTTCCAGAACCAGTCGTCTATCCTTGTGTTGTAGATCGTTCCGTGTCCCGCAATTACAAGTTTGGCGAAAAATGCCGACTGTACGAAGTCGAGCGGCAGGTGCATTACCGTAATTAAAATCCAAAATAGAGTAAAGGATGATAGAACTCCGGCAATCCCAAGCCAGCTGGCCAATACGAATATCTCTTTCATATCCCACCGCACCGGTTTTTCACGTACTTTGGTATTGTCGTATGCGATAGTCATGATCGGAATGTCGTTAAGCAGAGCCAAAACGATGATCATGATCGCCGTGATCGGATAGAAATCGTAAATGACAATAGCAAGCGTCATGAAGATGATGATGCGGATTGTCTCCGCAATACGGAAGATCGTATAGCTCTTCATGCGCTCGAAAATTTTTCGGGACTCTTTTATCGCATCCACTATTACACGAAGGCCGGGCGCCATCAAAACGATGTCGGCGGCCGCACGCGCAGCATCCGTTGCTCCGCTGACTGCTATACCGCAGTCCGCTTTTTTCAGGGCGGGCGCATCGTTGACGCCATCACCTGTCATACCCACTATATGGTCTGCTTTCTGCAGTTCGTCCACTATAAAGTATTTATCTTCAGGAAATACCTGGGCGAATCCGTTGGCTCCCTCTATGACGGAAATAATTTCCGATTCGTGTTTCTTGACCGTCCCTTTCGGCAGCGGCATGTTGTAGAGTTCGCGCTTCACCTTTTTCATGATAGCGTCGACCTCTTTTTGAATCTCGTCATCGGAAGCATCGGGATGCATCTGTTCTGATATCGCCTTTGCAAGAATATTTGAGAGATAGATGTACTCTTCTACAGATTCACCCTTGAGTTCGCGGACATTCTTGATATTTTTGCCGATTCCGAGTATCGAGGCTATATATTTTGCCACGGCGATATTGTCACCAGTGACCATCTTGACTTCCACACCCTTGGCCTGCGCCTCGGAAATTGCATCTTTGGAATCTTCACGCGGCGGATCGAACAGAGGTATCAGGCCGACAAAGTGGTAAATATCCTCTTCACACTTCCTGTAGGCCACACCGAGCGTTCTGAAACCCTTTTCGGCAAACGCTTCGACCTGGCTGTAGGCGGCTTTTTTATCGAACTCCTTCTCTTCACACTGCTCTATTATGACCTGTGGAGCTCCTTTGGTATAAACCATACAATCCTTGCCGGAGTAAAGGCCTTCTGTCCTTTTGTGCACAGGATCAAACGGCAGAAATTTTGTCATCTTGTAGCTTTTTAGCTTCTCTCGCAGATTATGTTTGTCAATATAGTCGAAAATAGGTTTTTCAATAGGATCGTTGTTCTCCTCTTTGCTTGCAAGAGCCGCAAAGAGCATCAGATCATCGGGAGTACTGCCTTGGGCGACATACGGGTCAGCCAGACTCATTTTGTTCTGTGTCAGGGTTCCGGTCTTGTCGGAGCAGAGAATATCCATACCCGCCATCTCTTCGATAGCGGCCAAACGGCTGACAATAGCTTTCTTGGCTGCGAGTACCTGCGCACCAAGAGCCATTGTCACTGTCAAAACCGCAGGCATAGCAACCGGTATGGCAGAAATTGTAAGAACCAGTGCAAAAACCAGCAGGTCAACGGTAGGCTGGTCGGTTTTGAGACCGTGATATATGATAATCGCAATCATTACCAGCGTAACGGCAATAAGGAAGTTTCCGACCTTAATAACCATCGCCTGGAAGTGGCTGCGCTGTTCACGCTGCGCTTTTGCTACCAGTCCGACCGTTTTGCCGAAATAGGTGTTAAGACCGGTTCCTGTAACCTCTGCAACCATCTCACCCTGTTTTATGATGGCATTCGCATACAGCTCCTGACCTTTTTCCCGGTGAACGGGAAGCGACTCGCCTGTAAGTGCGGACTGGTCTACAAGCAGGAACT
>CAYZMY010000182.1:0-2416 GCA_964479605.1 uncultured Campylobacterales bacterium
GAGGTGGCTACATCTTCACCGAAGTATCGTTTAATCTCATGATCCGTTTTACCGATAGTGACCGACATCGGCTTCGTCTTTCCTGAAACCAGAACCAGGTCGAGATTGTCCAGCGTAGCGGTAGATCTCGGGTGAAATTTGAGGGGAATCACCTTTTCTACACTGTTGTTTCTGAAGTTGATAACAGCGATTGAATCGCTTCTGCGTGTCAATGCGAACGCTTCCGTATCGGTTTCGCAATCTACTCCGTAAGGTCCTACGGCAGGAGAGACATTCATTATCGAATCAAGTTTCATCTCATCGACATCTATATTGAAAACTTTTGAAGATTCATAATCTCCGTAAAGTGCATGCGTTTGAAGAGTTGTGGTTTTATCACTGTTACACCCGCTCAACCCGAATAGCACTGCTGTAAGCAGAGCTGCTGCGACACGGCTTTTCATATCTTCTCCTTTAGAAAATCATTATAGAGCTTATCTATTTAATTATATCGACAAATATATAAAATATTATATCTATATACAATGATTAACAAAAGAACAAGAAAAAAAGTTTCAATCGCGTTTGAAGAAGAGTGTGCCTCCCTCATGGCGCCCCTCTATCAGGTAGGCATAGGCATCTTTAAGATCAAACCCGCTCGCAAGAAACATTTTTCGGTTGCGCTTTAGAAGGAAGTCGGCAGCTTTAAGCTTGGTCACAATTCCTCCAATGGCAAACGATGCATTCGGAGTACACTCTGCAGCTAGCTCTTTTGCCGGTATCTCATGTACCTCTTTTAGCGGCTTGGCATCTTCATAATGGTTGGGATCTTTGTCGTAATAGCTGTCTATATCGGAAAGGATAACAAGAAGCTCCGCATCGAAATAGTAAGCCACATGAGCTGAAAGCTGATCATTGTCGCCGAATACCAGCTCTTCTGTCGCCGTAACATCATTTTCGTTTATAACTGGTACGATACCCTGGGCCAGAAGCGTCTCTACGGCACATTTGGCGTGATATGTCCGTTTTCTGGAGTCAAAGTCGTCGGCTGTAAGAAGAATCTGTGAAACTATCACATCGTGGCGTGCAAACTTTTTTTGGTACATGGCTATGAGTTTGGGCTGGCCTATAGATGCGAGAGCCTGACGATTGGCTACAATTTTTTTATCGAGTCGGCAGAGTGTATATCCGGCGGCTACGGCTCCGGAGCTTACCAGTATAACCTCTATCCCCCGCTCTTTAACTTTTGCTATAAGGTCGACCAGGGCCGCCATACGCTCCTTCGCCACCCTGTTTTGCTCCGTAAGAACGGCACTTCCCACCTTTATTACGATACGCTTCAAGACTCTTTCCCCATAACATCACTGAGTGCGAAAACAAGTGCTTTCATATTTACCCCCGCTATGGATGATATGGCCATTACAAACAGAGGCCCTTCTCTATCCTCGGCAGCGTAGCCGATATATCTCTCATCACTGCCGTATGCTTTAAGGCCTTCATTTTTCTCCAGCCCCAAAGATTCAAGCAACTGCTCCATCTTTCTATTTACCTCTTCATCCGGCAGTGCATCTATCCGGGTAAGCGCTACTGCGAAAGGACGTTTTGCAAGCTCACTGCTGTAACGTTCGAGCTCTCTCTTCAGAGCTTCGAACTGGTGTGCAGTTTCACGGTAATTGGCGGCATCGATCATAAGCAGGAGGGTTTTTGTCCGCTCAATATGTTTCAAAAACTCTATTCCGAGCCCTTTGCCGTCGCTTGCACCCTCTATGATACCCGGGATATCGGCCATAACGAATGACCGATAATCATCTATAGCCACTACTCCAAGCTTGGGTGTGAGCGTGGTAAACTCATAGTTCGCCACTTCCGGGTGAGCGTTGGAAACTTTTGATATGAGTGTAGATTTCCCTACATTTGGAAAGCCGACGAGACCGACATCTGCTATAAGTTTGAGCTCAAGCCGTATCTCTTTCTCTTCTCCGGGCTTGCCGGGCTGGGAGTATGTGGGACGCTGATTTGTCGATGATTTGAAGTGAACATTGCCCAGTCCCCCTTTTCCGCCCTGCAGGAACTTCACCTTTTGACCGTCGTCGGTCAGATCCAAAAGCACCTCTCCGCTCTCTTTGTCTACTACCTGGGTTCCCGGCGGAACTCTTACATAAAGAGACTCTCCTGTCTTTCCGGCACACTTTCTGGGCTGTCCGGGAGAGCCGTTTTTAGCCTTTAGGTGGGTTTTGCCTTTGAAGTGCGAGAGGGTGTCGGTGTTTTTGTCCACGACAAACCATACATCTCCTCCGCGCCCTCCGTCACCGCCGTCGGGCCCCCCTTTGGGTACAAACTTTTCGCGGCGAAACGACGAGCAGCCCTGTCCGCCTTTACCGGAACTGATCTTCAGTTCAACACTGTCTACAAACATATATTGTTGCCTCGATTTTTT
>CAYZMY010000183.1:0-2382 GCA_964479605.1 uncultured Campylobacterales bacterium
AGAGTTTTTCAAAAGAGAGGGTGAAGTAGTAGCACAGGGCTATTTCTACTCCAGGCCTGTTGAGGCGGAAAAACTGCAGAAACTGGCAAGAGGAGAGAGCTAAAGAGATCCTGCACAGATTTGGTGCCGTTTCTCGGATAACTCTTTCGATCCTACCTCATACTATAACCATCCCTCCCTGTACCGCCGCCTCCGCAACCGGTAACAACATAGTTCCTGCGGTTAACGAGACAGCCTATAGTCCTATGAAAATCCGCCCTAATACGAACGAAATCACTGCATCAAAACTTTTAGTCTATTTCTTGATGTAATAATAATATTTACAGTCGTTGATATAAAACAGGAAAAAATGGTATAATTAAGTCTAGATAACTAAAGAAGTTTTAGTCTATACCTTTAACAAAAAAACTTCAATGAGGGGGTGAAAAGATGCAGCATACTACATTGAGGCTTTTATGGGCATTGTTATTTCCGGCTCTTCTTTTCGGCGGCGGCCTGGTGACAGGCGCGACGAAACATGCAAAGTTTGAAAGCGGCGACAAGGTACTCTTTGAGACCGATTTCAGTCAGTGTCCGGTAGGTGAGATTCCGGAAGAGTTCGACAGGATTGAAGGTGCGGTAGAGTGTGTCAAATATAATGATCACATCTGGGTCGCCCCCTCCGCGAAAGGAAGGATCAAACTGTGGAAAAAGATCGACCTCGGCAGCGGAGATTTTTCCATAGAATTCACGGCGGTACGATACGGAAGCGGGGACAATCTGGTGCTCGACCTTTTTCAAAACGATAAAAACGGATGGGATAAGAAGAGAATCAAACGGTCTCTCAAATATGCCATGCAGTATTGCGAAATAGACCTGGAGGGTCTAGGTCTTGCCCGCACCGTCAAACCATGCGATAAAAAGCCGATGCATTTTGCCATCCAGGTCCGTCGCCGCCAGATGCGCCTCTTTCTCAACGGCAAACGTCTCGCCGCACTTCCCTGGCCGCTGAAGAAGGGTGAAGCTGTCAGCGGTTTCTCCATTTTACGGGGCGATAGCTATTTCCCAAAACCGTACGATCTGCTCATCTCCGATATTAAGGTGGCCAAATACACAAAAAAAGAGGCAAAACCGACCCCCGAGAAGCTGGGTATCGGTGTCAAAAAGACCAAGGAAGGGATGAAGCTGACGGTACCTGAAAAGGTACTTTTCGATTTTAATGAGTTCATCCTCAAACCCGAAGCCAAAGAGGCTCTTTCTGTAATCGGCGATATTATCCGAGAAAACCCCGCCAAAAAAATTGTCGTAACCGGCTACACCGACAATGTAGGAAGCGATGCCTACAATCTTAAGCTCTCACTGCAGAGGGCCCAGTCGGTGGCTGACTATCTGATCTACTGTGAAAAGGTCGATCCCAAACTGTTCAAAATCGTAGGCAGAGGCAAAAAAAATCCGATCGCATCCAATGCTACGAAAGAGGGGCGGGCCAAAAACCGTCGGGTAGAAATAGGGCTTATCAAGTGAAACGGCAATGATCAGGTCGACTCGATATCTATCTGAAAAGAGATGGGGTACGTGTCGAAACGATCCCTCCGGCATGGCTGGAGAGATTTTTTATGAGGTTTTATAAAATCAAGGAGGTTTATTATGAGACGAAAATTTTTAGTACTGATGTTAACACTGGGACTCGGCGCTTTTGCCGGAAATCTGCCGGAGTACCGATCCCTTTGTAAGCAGTTACCCGATTTCGGCGGATGGACGGTGACAAAGTGTGACGGTATGAAGATGACCAACCCGATGTTCGGAGAGGTCGTTACCGCATCCAAAACCTATACCAGTGGCGATAAATCGGTGGAGGTGTCGGTGCTCAGCGGTATGCAGGCGATGATGATGTGGGCCCCCTATCAGTCGGGTACGACGATAGAGAATGACAACGAGCTGATGAAAGTCGAGACGATCAACGGCTTTCCTGTAGGGATCGCATACGACAAGAAAGCCCGCAGCGGCGGCGTGGCGGTACAGCTTGCGCCCAATGCGGTACTGGTGCTCAACTATGAGAAGATGGATTGGAAAGAGGCGTTGAAGCTGGCAAAAAAGTTCGACTGGAAAAAACTGCGCTCACTTTTTCAGTGAAGCCTTCCCTGTCGGGTCCTCTTCACTCTTTCGGTCGATGATTGCAAACGGCGACCGGGCAGTGATTGCCCTAAAAAGCTCTCTTAACGCTTCATCGATATCAAACTTCTATATGCTCTTCCGGTAGAGATCTATATTCTACCGGATTGATACAGGCTTCCAAAGCGATCGCTGCTCGACAGACTCCTATATATACTGAAGATATATATCGTAGAGAGAGTACTTTTTGGTATTGTAGATGGTGTGGTCGAGGTTAGTATTCATTATACG
>CAYZMY010000184.1:0-2372 GCA_964479605.1 uncultured Campylobacterales bacterium
ATGGGATCGGTGTTGTCTGATCGGCCCGGTATTCGTACACTTATGAGAAGGAGTAGATATGCTTGTAGCGCCGAGTATTCTTTCGGCCGATTTCGGTCATCTTGCACGTGATGTAAAGGCGATCTGTGACGGTGGCTGTGATCTGGTCCATGTAGATGTTATGGACGGTCACTTCGTTCCCAATCTTACAATAGGACCGGTTGTCGTCGAAGCCGTTGCGAAAGCGGCGACAAAACCGCTGGATATTCACCTGATGGTGGAAAACAACACTTTTTTTGTCGACCTTTTCGCTCCTCTAAAGCCGGAATATATATCTTTTCATCTTGAGGAGGAGAAGCATCCTCACCGACTGGTACAGAAGATAAGGGGGTTGGGTATCCGCCCTTCAATTGTCCTGAATCCGCATACTCCGCCCCAGTGTCTGGAATATCTTCTGGAAGATCTCGATATGGTTCTTCTGATGAGTGTGAATCCAGGCTTTGGAGGGCAGAAATTTATCCCAAGTGTTCTGGAAAAAGCGCAGCGCCTGAAGGAGATGATCGAGAAGCGCAATCCCAAATGCCTCATAGAGGTGGACGGCGGCGTCAACGACAAAAACGTCCACGAACTCAAAGATGCTGGAGTGGATGTAGTAGTCGCCGGAAGCTATGTTTTCAGGCATGAAAATATCGCCCGTGCCATAGAAAGCCTGAAGGTCTAAAAAAGGATTTGAAATAGTTCCCTCTAAAGAATCAAAAATCCGGACAGGCAGAGTACCGAAGGTCAAGATCTGCGGAATTACCTCTGTTGATGATGCTATGATGGCTGCGGAGGCCGGTGCAGATGCCCTTGGATTCGTTTTTTATGAAAAATCGCCCAGGTATATAGGGGTAAAAGAGGCCCGTCTTATAACGGAGTCACTGCCTCCATTCGTGGAGAGGGTGGGGCTCTTTGTAAACAAAACACCACTTGAGACGGATCTGATCTGCGCCGAAAGCGGTATGAGCCTTGCCCAGATACATTTCGATACGGACGAGAGCTATTTCGAGTCGCTTCGTACAAAAGCTCTGCCGGTAGTCAGGGCCGCATCTGCGGAAGATGTATTGAAATATGCACCCCGCTACAGATTGGTGGATGCGTTCTGCGAAAGCTACGGCGGAGCCGGAAAGCGTCTCAATCTTGAATGGTTTGACGGGGTAGATTGTTCAAATATTATCCTCGCAGGGGGGTTGACCCCTGAAAACGTTCATGAAGCTGCAGAATACGGTTTTTACGGTTTCGATGTAAGCAGCGGAGTGGAGGCGGGTAAAAGGAAGAAAGATCCGATGAAGGTTCGTGCATTTATCGAGGCTGTTAAAGGCGGCGGATGCGCCCGCTGATAGACAATATAGTTGCCGCCGTGAAAAAGAGAGGCGGCACGATGGAACTTGAAAATTTCAAAGAGCTGATACAGAAGACAAGAGACTCTCTTTTTGAGAGCGTAGATACGCTGATGGAGCTTGTCATCGCCTCCGGTTTGCCTATTGAGATAATCGGAGATGAGGTCGTTCTGAAAACCGCTTTCATGCCCTGGCGGGAAGAGACTTACTGCGTAGTGGATGTGGAGACAAACGGAAGCAAACCCAACCGCTCCCAGATTATAGAGATAGGTGCTTTAAAGTGGAGAAACGGGGAGGTTATAGAGAGGTTCGAATCTTTCGTAGAGTGCAGCTATCTTCCATATCAGATCAGTGAGATAACCGGAATAAACCCCGAAGATCTGGAAGGAGCACCTCCTCTTCAGAAGTTGCTTCCGAAATTCAAGGAGTTTCTGGGCGACTCCGTTTTTGTCGCGCACAATGCCACCTTCGACTACAACTTCGTCTCATCGTCGTTCGAGCGTTTCGGCCTGGGAGTGCTGGGCAACAGGAGGCTCTGCACAATAGAGCTGGCCAGAAGGACGATAGAGGCGGAGCGTTACGGGCTGGGTCATCTCAATATTGCGCTGGATATAAACACACTCGTTCATCACCGGGCATACGCCGATGCTGTGACTGCTGCCAAAGTTCTGGAGATCGGGCTTAGAAACGTGCCCGAATCTGTCGTTACGGTGGAAAATCTCATAGACTTTACAAAACTTCCCGTCAAAAAGGCTAAGGAGCTTGCCGCCCGCTGAGATTGTGCTCCGAGGCTTCGGAGCCTGTATCTATCTTTATGAACCTGTTCAAAACTTTTGTTGCCAGCAGATCCCCCCAGACGTTGATGGATGTTCTGAACATATCCAAAATCCTGTCTACCGCGGCAATCAGCCCTATCGCTTCGAGCGGAAGTCCGACCGCACTTAGAATCATCGTCATCATCACCAGTCCGGCGCCGGGGATTCCGGCGGCTCCTATGGATGCGAAGGTGGCGGT
>CAYZMY010000185.1:0-2331 GCA_964479605.1 uncultured Campylobacterales bacterium
ACGGGAATTATAGCACCATAGAAACCGGTTGTCAAGAGAAATCGGATATGTTTTTCTAAAAAATAGAACAATTTCAAAAACTCTCACAAACTATTCATTTTTTTAAATCTTACCTCATCTATATATATTAATGTATCTGAAGTAGTTGATTTTCAAAAGAACATAAGCTATAATCCACTGCACAAAAATCTTAAACAAAAATAAAAGGAGACGATGTGTCACTATATAATCGTGAATATATCCAGAACCAGAGTGCACACCGCCAGGAAGAACGCTACGAGCAGAAGGCTTTTGAAGAGCAGCCGGAAAGAAGCGAAGCTGAGCTGGGGCAATTTATAAAAACGACCTATCAGCTCTTTGCCGCATCGTGTATTGCCGGTGCTGCCGGTGCATATGCAGGCATGGGAATGGCCGCTACCATTTCACAATGGTATATAGGTCTGGTTATTTTGGAATTCGCCATGCTCTTTGGCCTTATGTTTACAAGGAAAAAGCCCGGCCTAAATATGGCTATGCTTTTCGGCTTTACTTTCCTGACCGGAATTACACTTGTACCTCTGCTTGCAGCCGTAGGAAGTGCGGTGGTAGCACAGGCTTTCATCATGACTGCTGTGATTGCAGGAGGTCTCAGCCTCTACGCCATGCAGTCCACACGTGATTTCAGCAGCTGGGGCAAACCGCTGTTTGTAGCTCTGATAATTCTTGTAGTGGGTTCAGTTATAAACCTCTTTTTGGGAAGTCCTATTCTGCAGGTACTGATAGCGAGTGCCGGTGCGCTCATATTCAGCCTTATGATCATATACGACACCCAAAAGATCATTCAGGGTGCATTCGCCACACCGGTCGAAGCGGCCGTATCGATCTATCTCGACGTTCTGAACCTCTTCATCTCTTTGCTGCAGATTCTTGGCATCTTCGGACGTGAAGATTAGTAAAGATATGGAGCAGTCGAAGCTTTTTCGGCTGATAGACGCGAATCTCAACCGCCTCAAGGAGGGGATTCGCGTTATAGAAGATATAAACCGCTACCTCTACGACAATAAAGAGGTCGCCTCAAAACTAAAATCTCTCAGACATCTTGCCAAAATAGAGAACTACCTCGATCTGCTTCCGCACAGAGACATTCAAAACGATGTGCTGAAAGAGAGTGTGAAATCCGAAATGGAGAGAGAAAATATCGGCGGCATACTGCTTGCAAACTACAAACGCGCCCAGGAAGCGGCAAGGGTCCTTGAAGAGAGCTTCAAGCTGATAGACCCTGAAAAGTCCGAAGATTTCAAAAAGATCCGCTATGAACTCTACTCATTGGAGCAGACAAACCTGACCGTCTAATCCGAGTCCGCGAAAGCTAAATCGTATGTTTCTTCAAAAAGCGGGCTATATTTTCGAATACACCTTTAACCAGCTCTCTTCTGGCCTCTACGCTTGTCCACGCTATGTGCGGTGTGATGAGCAGGCGCTCCGGATCGGCTATTTCGAATAGAACCGAATCTTCAGGCAGCGGCTCCGTTTCGGTTACATCCAGGCCGACATAGAGCTCTTTGTCGTCCATTACATGGACAAGATCTTTTTCGTTTATTATGCCGCCCCGGCCCAGATTCAGAAGGATGGAGCCCGCTTCGATCTTTTGAAGCTTTGCAAAATCGAGCAGATTTTTCGTACTCTCGTTCAGCGGAGCGTGTATAGAGATTATATGAGAGGTGCTAAGAAGCGTATCGAGCTCCATCCGCGGGTAGAAAGGGTCGTCGTTTTTCCCGCTCGTAGAGTAGTATACGACCGTAGCACCGAAAGCTTCGGCCACCTTTGCGACCTCTTTGCCTATCGTTCCGAGTCCGATTATCCCCCACTGTTTGCCGCGCAGTTCGTGAAACGGGCGCTCGACACATGTAAATATGCCCGATCGGCTCCACTCTTTCGACTTTACGTGGTTGTCGTAAAACGGAAGCTTCTCCATCAGGTAAAAGAGCATCGCGAACGTATGCTGTACTACGCTGTGAGTGGAGTATCCGGCCACGTTTTTAACCTCTATCCCCTTTTGGGCCGCATACTCCAAGTCCACATTGTTCATTCCGGTCGCCGCGACGCATATCAGCTTCAGCGAAGGGGATTCGTCTATCACTTTTCGGTCTATGACCACTTTGTTGGTAATTACGATATCGGCATCCCTGCATCGCTCCACGCGCTCTTCGGCAGAAGTGGTGCCGTATACTACAACCTCTCCGAAAGTTTCGAATATATCCAGATCTATATCTTCACCCAGGGTTTTCGCATCCAGGAATACCAGTTTCATCACCCCTCCTTTTTGCTCTGCTCGTAAAAGAAGTTGGTCGC
>CAYZMY010000186.1:0-2323 GCA_964479605.1 uncultured Campylobacterales bacterium
TGTACTCCTCTTTGCATGTGGAAAAAGAGGGGCTTCATATCGGAGAGCTTTTTGTGCAGAGTGGGTTTTTGGGATATGGAAGCTCCATAAAAGCGGGCCGCTTCAGGAGTGGATTCAGTCGCCAAAACGAGCTGCACCAGCATGGGTGGAGCTTCACATCTCCCCCTTTGGTTTACGAGAGCTTTTTCGGTTACGGAGCTCTTGCGGAAGATGGGGTGCAGCTTCAGCTAAGAAGAGGAGCCGAAGTTTTCACTCTCGTCGGTATAGAGGCACTGCAGGGTGAAAACGAAAGGAGTTTCGGCAGCCGTGACAGGAACAACCTGTATGTAACGTACCTGAGAGACAATTTTCATATTTCAGACTCGGCATATCTGCTGCTGGGTGCTACATGGATGCACGGCAGAAGCGGTGAAGGCGGCACGGATATATACGCAGCCGAGGCGAGAGTCGACTGGAAGCTCTCCGGTGAGGCGTCGTTCGAGTGGGAAAACGAAGTTCTGTTTAGGGACAGGGGGAGCGAAGAGAGAGGCGGAATGTATACTCAGCTGCTCTATAACGTTGGGGAGTGGGGTGCCGGAGTGCGTTACGACAGACTCATTGAAAATGGTGCGAATCTGCCGGAAGATCTGGATCGATACTCGGCTATGGTCGTCTACAAACCGCTCTCTTTCACCAGGTTCCGCCTTCAGTACACTTACGACCGCTCGAAGTTTTTCAACTCCGAGAGGATGGATGTAAGCGAGATTCTGTTCGATCTAACGATCGAAGCGGGCGGACATGAAGGGCACTCCGGCCATAATCATTGATGAAAGAGGCGGAGGTTACCGGTATATTAAAGATACCCGCGGATATGTCAGGTGCGTAAGAGATATAAAAGATTCGAATCTTGGTAGATGAGAGATCGATTTGACATGAATATCATATTTAGACTACCATACCCGTCAGATTTTCATTTGATAAAAGAGCGAAAAGCGGAGATGTAAGTGGATAAAGCTGTCATATTAATGAATATGGGCGGAGCGTCGAATCTCGATGAAATAGAGGTTTTCATGCGTAATATGTTCAACGACCACCGTATCATAGGTGCTCCTCCTTTTATACGCAGCAGGCTGTCTGAGTACATAACTGTATCCAGACTAGATGAGGTCAGGAAGAATTACGAAAAGATAGGCGGCGGCTCACCGCTGCTAGATATCACTAGGTCCATTCAAAACAAGCTTCAAAAGCGTATTGACGATGCGATCGTAGAGGTTGTCATGCGCTACACGCCACCGTTTGCGACAGATGTGCTTCGCACTCTAAAGAGCAGAGGCGTGAAAAAGCTCTATCTTGTACCGATGTATCCGCAGTTTTCCACTACCACTACCGCTTCCTCCATAGAAGATATACGCCGATGCGCCGCCGAAATAGGCTACCACCCGACTATGGTGAGTATTCTTGATTACTACGACTTCGAGCCTTATCTCGATACCGTAGAGGATCTGATAGCCGGGAGTGTAGAAGATGTGGACCCAACGGACATAAATCTCGTCTTTTCGGCCCACGGCCTGCCCGTGAGTGTCATAAAAAAGGGAGACCCGTACCAAAAGCAGGTGGAAGCGGAGGTGAAACTCCATGCAGAGCGGCTGAAAAAGAGGGGATTGGTTTTCAACCAGGTACACCTGGCGTATCAGTCGAAAGTGGGGCCGATGAAGTGGCTCACACCATCTTTGGAGAGGGTGCTTGAAGAGATTAAAAACAGACGTGTTCTTATCTACCCGATCGCCTTTACGGTAGACAACTCGGAAACGCTTTTCGAACTCGATATCGAATACAGAGAAGTGGCTGAAGAGCTTGGATTTGAATTTTACAGGGTGTGTCGGTGCCCGAACGATTCGGACCGTTTCATAGAGGTGCTAGAACTGCTATACCGCAGGATGTAGGTTCAGCCTTCAGCGGCTGCAAGGTGCTCGGTAGCGATTTTGTGAAGATGATCGCACAGCATATGGCGTCTCTGCTCTATGACGGATGTTTGTCGCAGTTCATCCTCTTTTTCGCAGTATAGGTCTATCCCTTTTTCGATCATCTCTTCAAGCAGCTCGTCGCTGACACTGTCAGGTTCCATGCCCAAACGCTCTTCGAGGCACTTTACGACAGCCATACCTACCACTTTCGAGTAGGGATGGTTGCGAACCATAGAGCGAAGATTGGGATGTTTGGTCACGATCTTTTTTACAACTCGTGATGTAAGTTCGTTGCTCATCTTTTACTCCTTTCATAAATTTTTATTCAAATTCCGGGCAAAGCCCGCAATTTGGCAGGGCCTGTGCGGCCCTACAACCCC
>CAYZMY010000187.1:0-2290 GCA_964479605.1 uncultured Campylobacterales bacterium
GAAGCTGGAGTTTCGTTCTCTGGTGCTCTCTGAAGAGTCTGTAGAGCAGTATGGTCAGGATGGAGAAGAAGAGTATGGAGAGTATGATGAACCAGTTGTTGCTGCTCTTTTCATTTTCGATTCGGCTCTTTTTTATCTCGGCCTCTTTTAGCGCTATCTCTTTTCGGTTCTGCAGTTCCGCCTTTTTTACATCCGCTTTTACTCTCTCTACCTCTATCGCTTTTTGCATCTGGATTTTGGCTATCTCTTTTTGTGATTCAAGCTCCATCTTTTTCAGCTCTTTGGGGTTCGGCTCGCTTTTTTGTCCGAGTATCGATTTGGCGTAGCTTATTTTATGCTGCTCCCTGTCCATAATTCTCGATTTCTGCTGGGTCGTTTCACAGCCTGAAAAGATTAAAAGAGCTGCCGCCAAAAGAGAGAAAAGGTGCATCCTTGCCATACGCTCACTTCTCCTTTTCGAACCGATCGCTGTCTATCTCTATGAGTGTATGGACATTTCCGCGCGGGTTGAAATCGGCCGTCAGTTTCATCCATTTGGGCTCGAGTTTGCTGTATAGTACGTCGAAGACTTCGTTGGCGCTCTCTTCGTGGCTTATGTGCCTGTTTCTGAACGAGTTTATGTATAGTTTTATAGCTTTGAGCTCCACGACCCACATGTCGGGAATATATTCGAGTTTGAAAGTGGCGTAGTCTGGGTAGCCGCTTCTTGGGCAGAGGCAGCTGAACTCGGGCAGTGTTATCGTTATTTTGTAGTTTTTCTGAAACTTGTTGGGCCAGATCTCCAGGTCTTTGTCTACATCGAAACCTGTTACTATCTCCTCGCCGTAGCGCATCTTCTACTCTCCTCCATATTTTTTTATCAGTGCTTCGCTCTCCAAAGGTCTGTTCGAGACTGCAAAACCCTGTATATAGTCCACTCCGAGAGCGGTAAACCGCTGAAGGCTCTCTTCATTATCGACCCATTTGACCAATGTCTTAATCTCCATATTTTTACAGGCGTTTATGTAGGCGTAAAGAAGAGCGGCTATTTTCGGATTGCTGTATGAGAGTGTGAAGTCTCTGTCGAACTGCACCATATCTACGGGAAGCTTTTTTATGTACTCGAAACTTGCATTCTGGGCTCCGAAATTGTCGAGCGCGAACTCCATGCCAAGCTCTCTGAGTTCATCCAGTATGACCCTGTAGCGTTTCAGATCTTTAAACGGTCTGTTTTCAAAAAGCTCTATTATCATGCGGTCGTAAGATACTCCCTCTTCAGTGGCGATCTTTTTGATACTCTCTACGAACGATTCGTTGCGAAGCGAAAACGGTGATATATTGAAACTGAATCTGATTTCACTTCTGACTCTCTTTGCATCTTTGCAGACGGCATGAAAAAGAGCTTCGTCAAATTTTCTCTCAAGCCCGAGCCTGTTTACCACCGGTATGAACTTCTTCGGGGGCAGAATTCCGCTCTGCATGGTTTTAAGCCTTACACCTACTTCAAAGAGATCCACCTCTTTTGTATGGGCATTCAGAGTAGGAATATAGTGCAGCAGGAGTTTTTCGCCGTTTATGGCATCTACTATCTCATGTTCAAGAGTTCCCGGGTTTATCTTTTTCTCATCTTTCTGTTTCGGCAAAGATGAGGTTTTTTGCTGTGACAGGGTGTCGTACAGGTGGTTTATTATGACGGAAGTATCGGAAATTCCGTCTCTGTCTATTCCGGCATATTTGTACTCCACCGCTATATGGCCGATTTCATGATAAGTGGATTCGAACTCTTCCATAAGTTCCAGACTCTTCTGTATGGGAAGCGGCAGTCCGATTATAAAATCGCCTCCGTGATAACGGCCGATAACCGCCTCTTTTGCATCGTGAAGTTTCAGAAAATCATCCAGAAGATGCACAAAAACCCTGAGCATCTTGTCTCCCCTGTCTATACCGTAATGGTCATTTATGAAAGGAAGATTGTCAAGACGTAGCAAAACTACGCTGTAGATAGGATATGAGCCTATTTTGGAGTTTAAATTTTCGAGCAGAGAGGTCCGGTTAAACGCTCCTGTCATACGGTCTACATAGGTTTCGGCCTGTCCCAGGTTTATTAGAAAAAAGAGAAAATATGTCGAGATGAAAAGAACGGCCGCTATCAGGACTATATCGAATCCTGAGAGTTCAAACCTGTTCTGTACTACCATGTAGGTGACTATTACACCTATAAGAAGCAGTATGGGAATACCCATACGCAGGGCCAGTCGGAAACGTCTGGCCCTCTCTTGAGATTCGGAGTAGAGCATCAGTTACACATCCA
>CAYZMY010000188.1:0-2270 GCA_964479605.1 uncultured Campylobacterales bacterium
ACAGACTGCGTATATCTCAGCAAATACGCACTTTTCGATGAAGAGCGCCAGCCCGACCTTGTAGTCAGCGGCATAAACAAAGGGGCGAATATGGGAGAAGATATCACCTACAGCGGAACGGCCGCCGCGGCGATGGAAGCGGTGCTGCAGGGAATTCCCGGTGTCGCCATAAGCCAGGTCTGCAGAAGCCGATGCCAAAATATCGACGAACTCGGTTTCGAGCTGGCGAAAGAGGCGGCATACAGGGTATGCAAAAAGATTCTCGAAGAGGGATTCCCTCTCGGCGAGCGGCGCTTTTTAAATATCAACGTACCGCCGATTCAGCCCAAAGATTGCAGAGGCTACAAAATAACGAAAGCCGGTTTCCGTCTCTACGGCAACGATGCGCATATGCACCGAAATCCCAGAGGCGAAGAGTACTACTGGCTGGGGCTGCATCCGCTTGAATGGGTCGCCGACGAAAATGAGCTCTGCGATTTCGAAGCGATCAAAGACGACTGCGTCTCCATAACCCCGATCCAACTCGACCTTACAAGTCATGAAGATATTTCAAATCTAAGGAAATGGCTGTGAGGTATGAGCGCTGCCGAATGCTGATGGGAGAAGATTTCGAAAAACTGAGAAGTGCAAAAGTGCTGCTTCTAGGAGTGGGAGGAGTGGGAAGCTTCTGCCTCGACTGCCTCTTCAGAAGCGGTGTAGAGGATGTTACGATAGTCGATTTCGACAGATATGACGAAACGAACCGAAACCGCCAGATAGGAAGCGACAAAGTCGGCGCGGTAAAAGTGCACAGACTTGCCGAGCTCTACCCCACAGTGACCCCTGTAGAAGCGAAAATAGATGCCGAATGGGTCGAAAATTTCGACTTTGCGCCATACGACCTCGTACTGGATGCCATCGACGATATCAGGGCAAAAATAGCGCTTGCGCACAAAACCTGGCCAAAGCTCATAAGCGCCACCGGCGGAGCGAGAAAGCTGGACCCGACCAAAATAGAGATCGCCTCCATCTGGAAAACACACGGCGACCCTTTTGCGAGAAAAATCAGGTACGAGCTCAAAAAGAGCGGTTTCAAAAACGACTACCCTGCACTATTCAGTCCCGAAGACCCGAAATGTACGCAAAAAGGGAGCTTTGTAGGAGTAACCGGTTCTTTCGGCCTTGCAATGTGCTCGGCGGCAGTCAAAAAAATCCTTGATTCATAGGCTGCTTGTTCAGAAATACCACACAGGCACCGTTAATCTTCTTTAAACTTCTGTTGCGTTAAAATTATATAGGGTTCTTAGAGGTGCCCCTATTCTAAAATAGAAAAAATTTCGGCTAATAACCGATATTGTCTCCAACTGCGCTATTATGCAGTATCGGTTATCAACTGACCTTACGCACCTATAACATCTCTGAGCAAAAAGAGAAAGCGTGTAAGGTCAGTTATTAAAATGACAGGAACAGTATGATTTTTATCCTGATGCTCATAACATTCACATTGACTCTCATATGCACAATACTCTTTATAAAGAATGCTTCGAAATTCGGGCTGGTCGATATTCCAAACGAAAGAAGCATGCATGAAAACCCAATACCAAGGGGAGCCGGGACTTGTTTCGTTTCAGCTATGCTTCTGGTGTCGTTCATAGCGGTATTTTTCGATCTCAACCGTTTGCAGGAGTACTACTATGTCTATGTCGCAATAGCCATAGTCTTTGCCGCCGGCCTTTTGGACGACTATGCGGGGCTCTCCCCAAAAAAGAAATTTCTTTTCATAATCTTTGCTACTTTGCTGCTTTGTATAAAAGGAATATACATAAAATCTCTCGGCCACTACATCGGTTATGAGATAGACCTGCCTCTTATCATAGCAGTTCCTTTTACCGTTTTTGCGATAACCGGTTTTACAAACGCACTGAACCTTACAGACGGCCTTGACGGCCTGGCGGGAATGATCTCTATGGTTATGATGGGAGCGTTTTTATGGATCGGCTACGTAAATCACGACGAACTGATGATAATGCTGTCAGCCGTGACCATGGCGGGAGTCGCGGCCTTTCTGATCTTCAACTGGCATCCCGCAAGAGTCTTCATGGGCGACAGCGGCTCTTTGACACTGGGCTTCATAGTCGCTATTCTGGCAGTCCGGGCAATGAATTTCATAGAGCCGATGGCGGTTCTGTTCATAGTGGTGCTGCCTGTTCTGGATACGTTCATCGTAATGGTCCGAAGAAAACAGCGCGGCCTCTCGATCTTCTCGGCCGACAAGACACATATGCACCATA
>CAYZMY010000189.1:0-2261 GCA_964479605.1 uncultured Campylobacterales bacterium
ACGTGCTGCTTCTTGGAATCTCTATCGCGTTTTCTATCATCTTTGTCAAAAGCTCGCCGGCCCTGCCCACAAACGGCCTTCCTGTTGTATCTTCCTGTGCACCCGGGCCTTCCCCTACGAACATCAAAGCTGCATGCGGATCGCCTTCTCCAAAGACCGTTTTGGTCCGGGTTTTGCTCAAAGCGCAAAGCCGGCAATCTGAAACTATGCGTTTCAGTGCTTCAAGATCATCAGGGAGGTCGAGAGAGCTGCCGCTGCGTTTCTCTATAATAGGTACATATCTGTAACCGAGCTGTTTGAGCTGATAAAGTCTTTTTAGCTGCAGGGCGTTATAGAGTCTGTTCATGGATGATAGTGTAGATTAAAAGGGGTTAAAAAGAGGTTAGGGCGCCAAAAGACGCCCTTTGATGTTGTAAAAGAGTCTTACTCGGTAACTTCGACTGTAACCGGCTCATTCTCCCACAATCCGTGTTTTGTGCAGTATGCCTGCGCTACAAGATTGAGCTTGTTTCCGGTAGGAACGATATTGAAAGTGACCTCTGCGTGGCCTTTATGTCCTTCGCCGCCGAGCATTCCCGCATTGAAAGTAACCTCTCCGAGGAGTGTTTCGCCGTTGAAAAGGCGGATGCTTTCTATAAAGTGGTCAGGATCATCCGGGTGAGTATACTCTTTGCCCATAACGACCTTTACAGGAAACTTCTCTCCCTTTTTTGCGCTGCTGTCGCAGTATACAAACGGGGAGTGTCTGTCGATGTAATCTTTTTTCGCTTCTCTTTCGACTGTATCTATGTCTACATAACGGTTGATCTTTGGCATTTTCTGCTCCTTCAGATGTTTTGATACCCAAATTGTATCATAAGGGTATTAAAGAAGATAAAATTTGTCTTATTTTCTCTAGTGTTTAAAGATTTTTAAAGCTTGCGCCGAAAGGCGCAAACTTTATGCAAATGTAGGTTCGGAAACGTTGTGCTGTAGTCCCAGCTCCTGAGGATCTATTCCAAGCGCTAGGCCGATGAGCTGCGGAAGATGCAGAATAGGAAGTTTTATGTCTCTACCCATCTCTTTCGCGACGGAATCCTGCTTTACATCCATATTAAGATGACACAGCGGGCACGGTGTTACCATCATGTCGGCATCGTTGTCTATGGCATCAAGAAGTGCGGTACCGGTTAGCTTGTGTGCAGTATGGGGAGCCTGCAGGTCCGCATGGAAGCCGCAGCACTTGTTTTTGCTATCATAGTCGACGCTTTTGCCTTTTAGGGCTTCTATGATTCTGTCCAGAGAGGTTGGGTTGTAGGGGTTTTCTCCTCCGTTGTACTTGCTCATGAGCTCTACATTCTCGAAACCCTCTTCTCCGCCTCCTTCTCCAACGTCACTTTCAACTTTGTTGTGTTTTCTGTGAAGATGGCTTGGACGGATATTGTGACATCCGTAGAATGCGGCGATATTGAAATCGTCGAGCGGTTTAACGACTTGTTCGGCAAGCTTGTCAAGGCCGTAATCGTCTACAATGGCATAAAGAAAGTGTCGCACGGAACTCGTGCCTTTATACTCGAGCCCGACCTCCGCAAGTTTTTCATTGATCTGGGATTTCAGGTTTTCATCGCTGTCGAGACGCTCTTTTGTCATTACGGTGTTGAGCTGGCATGTATTACAGATTGTAACCATGTTGAGCTCCTGCTTCTCGGCATAACAGATGTTTCTGGCATTTAGAACAAGAGAGAGAAAATCGTCGAAATCCTGCAAATGGCTTGCGCCGCAGCAGCTCGCTTCATCCAGGAGTACCAGTTCTATATCCAGCTTCTTTGCTACAGCCAGTGTTGACATCAGCAGTTCAGGGGTCGATTCTCTTGCAGTACATCCGGTGTATAGTGCATATTTAAGTTTTGCCATATTCGTCCCCTTTAAAATTTGACTTTCGACGAACTCTTGACCAGGGTCTTGATTTCGTCGAGATTTTTTGATTTAGGCATATTCCAAGGCATTACGATTTTGCCTTTTTTGAACATCGCAATAGCTTCCGGCAGGTGTTTCATTACGCCGAGCGTACCTTCTGAATATCGTACCAGTTCACCCTCATCGAGAAGTCCGTGCTTGACGATAGAGTGTTTGAAACCTACCGCATGGCGTGTAGCTACATTATCCTGCGCAAGACCCTCTTCGAAAATCTGGTTATGCAGTTTTGTAATCTTGCCGATCGGATCGACATCTTTCGGGCACGCTTCGGCACACTCGAAACACTTTACGCAGTCCCATACTCC
>CAYZMY010000190.1:0-2259 GCA_964479605.1 uncultured Campylobacterales bacterium
ACGGCGGCCACATATATCTTTACCATACTCGGCGGAACGGCGGCATGGCTCTTTGTCAGCAGTGATCCGACGGAGCTGATGATGGGAGTTTTGGTGCTGGCCTATCTGGCCTTTTTGATATCCAGTTCGGGGCGGATAAACAAGACTATTCTGGACGCCCTGACGCTGCGGAAGAAAAATACTCACGTGATTCGTGCGCTCAAAGCGCACAAGGCGGAGATGGATCTGATATTCGACAATGTACCGGTGGGTATATTCTTTTACGATACCGATTTCAATATCGTAAATGTAAATCAATATTTCGTGGAGATATTCAAGTCGGACCGCGAGAAACTGATAGGGTTGAATCTTGAAAGTTTGGTAGACAAGCGTGTTGTTCAGAGTATCCGTACCCCTATAGACTACAGCGGCCTCGAAGACGGCAGCTACGAAGGAGGTTACCACACTACAACCAGCGATATAGATGTAGATATCAGAATTAAAACAACAGCGCTTAAAGATTCCAAAAACCGGCTGGTAGGGGCGATCGGGATAGTCGAAGATATAGCACAGGAACTGGACAACAAACAGAAGATCGAATCGTTTGCACAGTTTTACATCCGTAACCCGAACCCTGTTTTTCAAGTTGCATGCCCCTCCCGTGAAATCATGCTGGAAAACGATGCGGCCAGAAAGATACGTTTTTCCGTAGAAAACAGCGCCAAAAAGAGGTGGGAACACTTTTTGAGAAAGGTGTGCGACGGAGGAGACAGGAGTGTCAGCCTTCGTGACGGAGACACTATCTACCAGTTCGATGTTGTAGCTACCGGTGACAATAATATAAATCTTTACGGCAGGGATGTTACGAAAGAGCGTGTGGCAAGAGAGAGGGCGGATTATCTCGCATATTATGATGAATTGACTGGTCTTCCTAGGCGCAAACTGCTCTTTGAGCATATAAAGATCGCGATGATGCGTGCGGAGCGCAATGATACATACAATGCACTCCTCTTCCTCGACCTCGATAACTTCAAGCAGATCAATGACTCAATGGGGCATGATATAGGAGACTATCTGCTGGAGCAGCTGGCTAAACGTCTTACAGCTCTGATGCGGACCGGTGATATCGTAGCCAGGCTCGGCGGTGATGAATTTGTTATTCTGCTTGCGGATCTGGAGGGTGATGCCGAAGAGGCTGCAGTCAAAAGCGAGATAGTTGCCCGCAAAATAAGAGAAGAAGTTGCCAGGCCGTTTCTGATAAGGGGCAGAAAGCTTCACTTCAGCGTAAGTATTGGAATAACCCTCTTCAATCACGGGAAAGACTTTTTCACTCTTCTGAAAGAGGCGGATGTGGCGATGTACGAAGCTAAAGCCGCCGGTAAAAACTGTGTCAGGCTTTTTGATACTAAGCTGGAGAAGCTGACCGTTGACAAGACAGAAATGATGCAGGATCTGCACAATGCTATAGACAAAGGGCAGCTGAAACTGCTCTACCATCCGCAGATTGAGATCTCCAGCGGCAAGTGTTTGGGTGCGGAAGCTCTTTTGCGCTGGGACCATCCGAAACGGGGACCGGTCTCTCCGGAGGTATTCATCCCTCTTGCGGAAGAGAGCGGTGTTATACATGAGCTTGGCCAGTGGGTTCTGAAAACCGTAGCCAGAGATTGCGCCGACCTGCATCTTGACTACATAGCGGTAAATGTAAGCATAAAAGAGTTTGTCCGCAGTGATTTCATTGAAGTTATCAGAACCATGAAAGAGAGGGGTGAAATAGATCCTTCCAGGATAGAGCTCGAGATGACGGAGTCTGTCTTTGTAGGCAGCTATGCAAAGACCAACGAGAAGCTGCAGGAACTCAGGGAGATGGGATTCAGATTCAGTATAGACGATTTCGGTACCGGATACTCTTCACTCTCATATCTTAAAAACCTCTCCATAAAGACACTTAAGATCGATCGCGGCTTTGTTCAGGATATAGGTATCAGTCCGAATGATGAGGTGTTGACCAGGACCATTATCGACATAGCGTCACATTTTGGAATGAAGACGGTAGCCGAAGGGGTTGAAAACGAGACACAGCTGGCATTTTTGAAAAAATTTGGATGTGATCTTGCGCAGGGCTACTATTTCAGCAAGCCTATGAGTATAGATATATTTGTAGAGTGGCTGGAAAACCGGAAAAAGTGAGATATGTGCGTTTCGTTCAAAATCTCAATTTTTCGGCTTGATCTTGATTACGGAACGTACAATTACGAAAATAAGAAAATAGGATATGACGGT
>CAYZMY010000191.1:0-2256 GCA_964479605.1 uncultured Campylobacterales bacterium
TTGTTGCAGTATGGGCTAATTTTAAAACAGTTTAACTTTTAAAAGATTGAATATCGCAAAAAAGCGGGAAGGTTTCACAAGAATGCTACTTTATGCCCCGAAAGCTGTATTTCTGCAGTTGGGATAGATTTCCGCTTACCCCTCCGCTGTGTACGTAGAGTATCGGTTTGGGGAGTGCTTCATACGATCTTTGCAGCTCTATCCACATCTTGGGGGCGTATATGAGGTCAAACTCTATGCCGCTTTGCTTCAGGCTCTTCCAGGCTTCCAAAAACTCGGGATGCGGTTTTGCAAAAGGGTGCTTTCCGAATGAAAAAAGTATCTTTGGCAGCGAATCGGTATTCGGCTTCAGCCTCTGCCACTGTGCACGAAGTGTCTCTTCATCTCCGACTGCCGGAGTGGTCAAAACCTCTACGCTCTCGGGAAGCGCTTCTCTCAGATAGAGCGCAGTGGTCCCCGTTCCGCTTGGAGTTGCTACACTGAACCTTTCGTAACCGCTGCTCTGTGCCCACTCAAGAATCTCGGAAGCCAGCAAGGCGACTCCCTCTCTCGCCGCCGGGTCTGCGCCGCCCTGCGGTACAAAAAGCTCCTTTTCAAGAAGTTCGCTTTTGACTTTTTCCATCTCTTCGTAAAAGTTTTGCGGCTCCAGCTGATGCAGAACCATTCCCAGTTCCAGCGCACGCTTCAGATTGCCGGAGGGCTCCCTTTCCAGCCACTTGGGCAACTTTTTGGCGTAGTAGTGAAACTCCCACCCCTTCATGGCAGCGAGATAGGCGATCGAGAGCATAGCGTTCGACTGTGCACCGCCGTAACTCACCACCCTTTTGACTGTGCTGTTTCGGAGTTTGAAAAGAGAGTATAGTTTTCTTAGTTTGTTTCCTGAAAAACGGGGATCTATGAGGTCGTCTCGTTTGACGAAAAAGTCGAGCCCTCTCCACCGAAAGGGCTCGACGTCGGAGGCACGATATGTTAAATCAGTTGCGATCAAGACAGTTCAGGTCCTTAAATGCCTGAACAAGACGCTCAGCCATCGACTTTTCGCCCTCTCTGAGCCACTTTCTGGGGTCGTAGTACTTTTTATTCGGTTTATCTTCCCCTTCCGGGTTTCCTATCTGTCCCTGCAGGTAGTCATGGTATTTCTCAACATAACCCCTGACCCCGTCCCAGAAGGCCCACTGGGTATCGGTGTCTATATTCATCTTCACCACGCCGTAGCTTATGGCATCCCTGATATCTTTAAGCTCCGAGCCGCTGCCGCCGTGGAAAACGAAGCTAACCGGTTTCGGAGCTGTCTTGTATTTCTCTTCTATATATTTTTGGGAATTGTCCAGAATCTCCGGTCTCAGAACAACATTGCCCGGTTTGTATACACCGTGAACATTACCGAAAGATGCGGCTATCGTAAAGCGTTCGCTGACTTTTGAGAGCTCTTCGTATGCGTAAGCGACCTCTTCGGGCTGCGTGTAAAGGAGTCTGTTGTCGACCTCAGTGTTATCGACACCGTCCTCTTCGCCTCCGGTGATACCCAGCTCTATCTCCAGTGTCATTCCCATCTTGCTCATACGCTCCAGGTATATTTTGCAGGTTTCGATATTCTCTTCGATGGGCTCTTCGCTAAGGTCTATCATATGGGAGCTGAAAAGCGGTTTGCCGTATTTGTGGTAGTGGCGTTCGCTCGCTTCGAGCAGCGCATCTATCCAGGGCAGAAGCTTTCTGGCCGCATGGTCGGTATGAAGCATAACCGGAACTCCGTAAGCTTCCGCCAGCGTATGGACATGCTGTGCACCGCTTATGGCGCCCAGCACCGCACCTTTTCCGCTGTCGATCCCTTTTCCGGCATTGAACGCCGCTCCTCCGTTGCTGAACTGAATAATGATCGGAGAAGCAGCATTCTTCGCAGCTTCCATAGCTGCATTCATAGAGTTGCTTCCGACCACATTGACCGCAGGAAGCGCAAATTCGTTGGCTTTGGCTATTTCGAAAATCTTCTGAACATCGTCACCGGTGACTACACCCGGCTGAACCAGATCCAAAATCTTTCTCCCATTCATAGACGATTCCTTAGTTGATTTTTATTTTTGCTTTGGCACGCAGCCCTTTGGCTATCGACTGGACTTTCTCCTTGAACTTCTCCATCTTCAGATTATCTTTAATCCTATCTTTTACCTCTTCAAAAGGAACCGTCTGCGCAGGCTTCTTCTCTTCGACATATATTACATGGTAACCGAACTGTGTTTTTACCGGTTTTTTGGTGAA
>CAYZMY010000192.1:0-2232 GCA_964479605.1 uncultured Campylobacterales bacterium
CATGCGGCACGCCAAATACTTGCCGGACTCTCCAAAATAGAGATAAATGCTCTTTTGCAGCTAGGTATCGAAGTTCTCGAGCGAAAGAGTGACGGTACATACACGGTACGGATGGGGAACCATACACTTCAGACAAAGAGCGAAACCCCTCTGGTGCCGGCAAAAGAGTACTGGGTTGATATGGAGCGGGCAAAAGATGGTGTTATACACCTGACAAAGCTCCATCCGAAACCGGCAATGCTGAAAAAAGAGGGTTTTTTACCTATCGGAAACAGACTTCTGGCCGATATAGCTGAAGATTCGGATCCGGCAGAGGGAGTAAAAGAGCGACTCGTGCAGATGATGGCAGCTTCTCAGAACAAAGAGAATTTTCAAAACCTCTCCCAACTGCTCCTCTCACTGCATCAGGGTATCCTGACTCTCCCTTTTGAAGAGCGCGGAAAGCGGGCACTTCTTCAGATGCGCAAAGGAAAGAGTGACGGAACTTTAAAAGAAAAGAGTGTAGAATTTTATGCAGCATTCAACAATCTGGGACCTGTTGAAGGATCGATCGTCCGGCACGGTGAGAAAAAAGTGATGAAGCTGGAGGTTTTCTATCCGAAAACAGCGCAACTGCTGGAGAGCCTCAAAGAGGAGTTGCCGGGATTTTCCCAAATCTCAATAGCTCTGCGTCCCTCCGCCATACTTCCCTTTTGGGAGAGCGACAGTCTCGGACTGCTGGATATCAGGGGGTAGAGTAAGCATGAGTAATCTGGCCAGACATGTTGCGATAATTATGGACGGCAACGGCAGATGGGCACAGGAACGCGGTCTTAATAGGGTTAAAGGCCACGAACGCGGGGCTGAAACGGTAAGATCTATAACAACCTTCGCCTCGAACCATCCGGAGATAGAGGTGCTTACCCTCTACGCTTTCAGCACCGAAAACTGGAAACGGCCCAAGATGGAAGTGGACTTTTTGATGCGCCTTCTAAACCGCTATCTCAAAAACGAAACCGAAACTTACATTAAGCACCAGATCCGTTTCGAGACTATAGGAGACCTCTCCCGCTTCTCTCCGACACTTCAAAAACAGATCGCTTCGATGAAAGAGGAGACCAGGCATTTCAAGAGGCTTACACAGGTACTGGCGCTGAACTACGGCTCTCAGGATGAGATATCCAGAGCCGCAGCCAGGCTTTGCAAAGAAGGCAGAGAGATTTGCGTGAGGACGCTTGAAGAGGAGATAGAGAGCGCAAGATTCGGTCCTGTCGATGTCATGATTCGAACCGGCGGAGATCAGCGCCTCTCCAATTTTCTGCTCTGGCAGAGCGCATATGCCGAACTCTTCTTTACCAATACACTCTGGCCAGATTTCTCTCCTGAGGAGCTTGAGAGCATAATAGGCGAATTCAAACGGCGCACCAGGCGCTTCGGAGGAATATAATGTCGATACTTTTCGCTCTCTTTATCGGCCTTGCGATAGGCTCTTTTCTGAACGTTCTAATTGTAAGAATCCCAAAGGGGGAAAATATCGCATTTCCGGCCTCTCACTGCCCTAAATGCGGCAATGCTCTCAAATGGTGGCACAATATTCCGCTTCTGTCGTGGGTTGTACTTCAGGGAAAATGCGCCTACTGCAAAAGCCCGATCAGCCGTATCTACCCTATGGTCGAACTTTTGACCGGGCTCATATTCGCAACTTTGGCGATGAAACTTGGGCTCGGCGCCGAGTGGTTCGTTACAGCTCTTATATTCTCCCTGCTTCTCGCCCTTTCGGTCATAGACTTCAAGTACTACGCAGTACCGGATTCGCTGAACTTCACCGCTTTGGGGCTGGCTCTGCTTATGCCTCTCTTTATCTTCGGATGGGACTGGGCCGCAGGAAGCATGAGAGAGTTCTCTTTTTACCAGCAGGAACTGCTTGACCGCTTCAAAGATGCAGCCATAATGGCGGCGGCATTTTTTGCACTCGGCTTCGTAGTAAAGAGAGTAATAAAAAAAGATGCCCTGGGAGAGGCCGATATAATCATAGCAGCCACGATGGGGGCGATGCTCGGGTTCCCGCTGGTTCTTATGGCTATCTACGTCGCTGCACTAGCCGCCATTGTTCCGGCGGTAGTCGCACGCGGGCATATGGTTCCTTTCGTACCGTTTCTGGCGCTCGGCACATGGATCGTATATATATTTTCGGACCAGTTCATGAAGTGGTGGGGAATGCTCTATGCATAAGACTTCGGAGTATCTTTTCAA
>CAYZMY010000193.1:0-2220 GCA_964479605.1 uncultured Campylobacterales bacterium
TATGACGGCGATCGGAACTCCGAGTATGGCGATCATCGTCAAAAACGGAAAGAGCCGGCTCATCAGCCTGGGAGAAAAGATAGACGGTTTCAAACTGGAAGAGGTCTACACCGACAGGGTGAAACTTGGCAAAAACGGCCGCGAATACTGGCTGAGCATGAAAAAGAAAAAAGCTGCCGAAACTATTAAAACCGGAGTCAGGAAAAAAGGGAAAAAGCCGGAGCAAAAGCTTATAGAGCAGGTACGCCGGGAAGGAGATACTTTCTTTGTTCCGCGTGAGCTGCTGAGCGAGATGCACGATCTGAAAAAGATATTCAGATATATCAGCATAAACCCGGTCTACAGAGACAACAAACTGGTCGGATTTGCTGTTTCAAATGTGAAGAAAGGGTCGGTTTTCGATAAAATGGGTTTAAAAAAACGTGATATCATAGAGAAGATAGACGGCAAGCCCATAAAGAGCGAAAGCGACGCTTTTGCCTATTTCAACAAACTAGAACAACTCAATTCGCTCTCTCTGTCCATCAAGCGCGGCAAAGAGAGCAAGGAGCTCAAATATGAGATTTTTTAAGATTATCACTGCGGCGGCACTGCTGCTTCCGCTCCTGCTCAACGCAGAAAAAATTACAATCAATTTCAACGATACGCCGATAAGAGATGTCATCCAGTTTGTCGCCAAACAGACAAACAACAATATACTCGTAACCGACAAGATAAGCGGGAAGGTAAACTTCATCTCGCAAAGTCCGATCGATAAAAAAGATCTGATTCCGCTGCTTACCCAGATTCTGCAGAACAAAGGATACACGGTAGTAGACGGCAATAACGGCTATATTCTGGTAACGCGTGCCGCAAACGCCAAAAAGCTTGCCGCTCCGGCCGGCAAAAAGGCAAAAGCGGGAATGGTGACGAAGATCATTCCTGTTCACTACATAAAAGCGGCCAATGCGGTACAGAAACTGCGATATCTAAGCAGCCAGTTCGCATCGGTAACGTTCGATAACAATAAAAATATCATCATAATGAGTGACTACCCGAAGCATATTAAAAATTTCGAGACCACACTCAAAAAGATCGACAGGCCCATGCGCAAAGAGATAAAATTCGTATCTTTGAACAATGCGGACGCCGTAGCCGCTACAAAGAATCTAAGTGCCATATTTAAAGCTCTCACCAGTACATTCAGGTTTCCGGTAACTCTCAAAGCCGATGCCAAAAGCAACAAAATCATTGTCATAGCGGACTCCTACGACATCGAAAGAGCAGTGAATATAGTCAAAAAGTACGACTCCCAAAACAGTGCAAAAGAGATGGCGAGCGACGTCATCTTCCTTAACAACGCCGAAGCCGCCGCAACGTTGAAGATCGTAAACGGGCTGATGAAGAGTTTCGACAAGCAGACACAGGCACAAGTTTCGATTCAGGCCAAGGAAGATATCAACGCCATCGCCATCACGGGCACTCCCAAGGCTGTAAAACTGATAAGCGGGGTGGTCAGAAAGCTCGATATCGAACAGCAGCAGGTCTATATAAAGGCTCATGTGTATGAGATAAGCCAGAACAAGCTCAATAATCTTGGTGTAAAATGGGGCCTTGCAGGGGGTGCATCCGCAGGAAACCTGATAGCTACATCGCTCTTCAATATGGGCGGCTCTTCGTTCGTTCTGCCCTCTACGCTTGCAAGCACAATAGACTTCGGAACCACTACCAAAGGGGTGGCGATCGGGGCCATCATAGATCTGCTGAAGCAAAACGGAGCCGTGAATGTCGTCTCCGAACCCAATATTTTGTGTATAAACAACAAGAAGTCCACCGTATATGTGGGTAAGACCATCTCGATCCTGACAAGCCAGGCAACCGGCAACGATACAACATCGCTCACAAGAAACACCTACAGCAGGGAAGATATAGGTCTGACCCTCGAAGTTAAGCCGCAGATATCCAGCGACAACAAAGTACTCGTAGAGGTGAAGACAAAGATTGAGGATATCGACCGTGCAAGCACTGTAGCCGCGGACCGCCCGACGACTCTGAAACGTGAGGTAAATACGGTCTCTATAGTGAACGACGGCGAAAGTGTCATCATAGGCGGGCTCTTGAAAAACTACTACTCAAAAGCGGTATCGAAAGTTCCGCTGCTCGGCGATCTGCCGTTTCTTGGAGGCCTCTTCCGCTCCACTTCGGAGAGTACCGACCAGATAAACGTAATTGTCATACTGA
>CAYZMY010000194.1:0-2217 GCA_964479605.1 uncultured Campylobacterales bacterium
TTCAAAGAGTCTTTGAAAGCCAAGTTTAGTCAAATCTAAAGGAGAAAACGTGCGAAAAATATTGTTGACGGCGGCACTTTTCCTTCCCGCTATTCTGTTTGCTTCGGAAGCTGAAGTTTCAAACGGCGGGACAGATTTTGTTCCCCGTCTCGTAAACTTCATAATTTTCGTCGCAATACTCTACTATTTTGCAGCCGAACCTATCAAAAATTTCTTCAAAGGCAGAACCGCAGATATAGCGTCACGTCTTGAAGAGGTGCAAAAAAGGCTAAAGGCTACGAAGCAGGCGAAAGAGGATGCGCAGGCTGAATATGAAGCTGCACAGACAACCGCTGAAGAGATTATCGAAGCGGCAAAAAAGGAGTCACAGCTTCTTGCAAAAAAACTGGATGAACAGCTGCACAATGAGTTGGAAAACCTCGAAAAACTGCAGGAAGAAAAGATGGAAGTAGAAAAGCGCCAGCTTGTAAGAAGGACAGTCTCAGAAGTACTTTCCGAACTCTTTAAAGGCGATGCAATCGGTATGGATGAGAAGAAATTCGTCAATCTCATCATGAAGAAGGTGGCCTGATATGGAGATGCTGATAGCAAAACGCTATGTCAAAGCGCTGATCGAAGCGGTCGGAGACAAGAAAGTCGCAGCGGCAACCAAAAGTTTGGAAGCGATAGCAAAAGCTTTTGAGGATAAAAAATTTGCGGAGCTTATGATCTCCCCGGAGGTTAAAAAAAGCCAGAAAGAGGAGCTCGTCCTTGCAATAGCGGGAGAGAAGTGCGATCCCAAAATTGCAAACTTCATTAAAGTCCTGAATGTACACGGCAGGCTCGGGCTTATTCCGGAAATTGTTCATCTGTTGCAAAAAGAGCTTCAAAGACGTGCCAACCGCTACGAAGGTGTAGTGGAAAGCGGTGCGAGGCTCGACAAGAAACAGATAGCCGAACTTGAAAGCTCGCTCTCAAAATATGTAAATGCGACAGTAGTGCTGCGCCCTGTAAAGACCAAGGGTGAAGGAATAAAAGTTATTATCGAAGATCTGGGGCTGGAGGCGAGTTTTTCAAAAGAGCGCGTCGCTTCGGATATGATAAACCACATTTTAAAAGCTTTGTAAAAATAGAAAGGAGAATCGGTAGTGTCTAAACTTCAAGCAGATGAAATCAGCTCGATTATCAAAGAGCGTATCGAGAATTTTGAGTTAAGCGTCGATATCGATGAGACGGGAAAAGTTGTCAGTATAGCTGACGGAATTGCACAGGTATTCGGTCTCAACAACGTAATGGCCGGCGAGATGGTCGAGTTCGAAAACGGAGAGCGCGGAATCGTCCTGAACCTGGAAGAAGCCAGTGTAGGTGTCGTTATCCTCGGAAAAGGGCTCGGTGTCCGTGAAGGCATGAGCGTCAAGCGCCTCGGACAGCTTCTTAAAGTTCCGGTAGGACCGGAAATTGTCGGACGTGTTGTAAATGCACTCGGAGAGCCTATCGACGGAAAAGGACCCATCGAGGCAAAAGAGTATCGCTTCGTTGAGGAGAAAGCTCCCGGAATTATGGCCCGTAAATCTGTACATGAACCGCTGCAGACCGGTATTAAAGCAATCGATGCACTTGTTCCTATCGGACGGGGACAGCGAGAGCTTATCATCGGTGACCGCCAGACCGGTAAAACAACCGTTGCGATCGACTCTATCATTAACCAAAAAGGTCAGGGTGTCATATGTATATATGTTGCAGTCGGCCAGAAGCAGTCAACTGTTGCATCCATCGTAAGAAAGCTTGAAGAGCATGGCGCTATGGAGTATACGATTGTCGTCAATGCCGGTGCTTCCGAGTCTGCAGCCCTGCAGTTTCTTGCTCCGTATGCCGGTGTGACAATGGGAGAATATTTCCGTGACAACGGCCAGCATGGGCTTATAATCTACGACGATTTGAGTAAGCATGCGGTTGCATACAGAGAGATGTCTCTTATTCTGAGAAGACCTCCCGGTCGTGAAGCGTTCCCGGGTGACGTTTTCTATCTGCATTCACGTCTGCTTGAGAGAGCTGCAAAACTGAATGACGAACTGGGTGCCGGATCTTTGACCGCACTGCCTATCATTGAGACACAGGCGGGTGACGTATCGGCTTACATCCCGACAAACGTCATCTCTATTACCGACGGTCAGATATTCTTGGAAACCAACCTTTTCAACTCCGGTATCCGACCTGCGATCAACGTCGGTATTTCGG
>CAYZMY010000195.1:0-2190 GCA_964479605.1 uncultured Campylobacterales bacterium
CCGAAAGAGAGCTCGGAACCCAGATGATGGATACGATGGATATAGAGCAGGAGAGGGGCATCACCATCAAAGCCCAAAGCGTCCGTCTCACATATGTGAAAGACGGCCAACCCTATATCCTCAACCTCATAGATACCCCCGGCCATGTCGATTTCAGCTATGAAGTGAGCAAGTCTCTCGCCTCTTCCGAGGGGGCACTGCTTGTGGTCGACGCATCGCAGGGAGTCGAGGCCCAGACAATAGCGAATGTCTATATCGCGCTTGAAAACGACCTTGAAATCATTCCTGTCATAAACAAGATAGACCTGCCGGCCGCCGACCCCGACCGGGTTGTTGAAGAGATAGAGCAGACCATAGGATTGGACTGCAGCGGAGCGATTTATGTAAGTGCAAAAACCGGCGAGGGGATACGGGAACTGCTCGATACGATCGTAGAGCGTGTACCGCCGCCGAACGGAGATGAAAACGCTCCTACCAAGGCTATTATCTACGACAGCTGGTTCGACAACTATCTGGGGGCTCTTGCACTTGTGAGGGTCTTTGACGGGAGTATCAAAAAGGGGCAGGAGGTGCTCATTATGGGTACCGGCAAGAAGCACCAGGTACTTGATCTCACATATCCGCATCCTATGAAACCGACAAAGACAAAAGAGATTAAAACTGGGGAAGTGGGCATTGTCGTGCTGGGGCTTAAAAATGTCAGTGATGTTGCAGTGGGAGATACGATAACCGATGCCAAACATCCTACAAGCGAACCTGTAGGCGGCTTCAAAGAGGTCAAGCCTTTCGTTTTTGCCGGCCTCTATCCTATTGATACGGACAGATTCGAAGAGCTTAGAGATGCGCTCGACAAGCTCAGGCTCAACGACGCTTCCATCAGTTACGAGCCTGAAACCTCTGTTGCACTGGGTTTCGGTTTCCGTGTAGGTTTTCTGGGAATGCTGCACATGGAGGTTGTGAAAGAGAGGCTTGAAAGAGAGTTCGGCCTGGATCTCATCGCGACCGCGCCTACCGTAGTGTATAAGGTAGAGCTTACCGACGGCACGACGGTAGAGGTGCAGAATCCGAGTGAAATGCCGGATACCGGAAAGATAGCAAAAATCTACGAACCGTATGTGCGTGCCACGATAATAACCCCGAAAGAGTTTCTGGGCAACATCATAACGATGATGGCAGACAGGCGCGGCGTTCAGGAGAAGATGGAGTATCTCAACGAAGATAGGGTCATGCTGGTCTATGCCGTGCCTATGAACGAGATCGTCGTTGACTTCTACGACAAACTTAAAAGTGCCACAAAAGGGTATGCAAGTTTCGACTATGAGCCGATAGACTATCGGGAAGGTGATCTTGTCAAACTCGATGTACGAGTGGCCGGAGAAGTGGTGGATGCTCTCAGTATTATAGTTCCGCGCGAAAAAGCGCAGCAGCGGGGCAGGGAACTCGTCAAGGCCATGAAAGAGCTGATTCCGCGCCAGCTTTTCGAAGTTGCCGTGCAAGCCTCCATCGGCAACAAGGTGATAGCCAGAGAGACCGTGAAATCGATGGGCAAAAACGTTACCGCCAAGTGTTACGGAGGCGATATTACCAGAAAAAGAAAACTGCTCGAGAAGCAGAAAGAGGGAAAAAAGCGGATGAAAGCGATCGGCAAGGTCCAGCTTCCGCAGGATGCATTCCTGGCCGTACTCAAAATAGACTAAAAGCAGAGGGTGCAGATGAGCCTGTCTTCAAAACACCATTTTTGTTTGAAGAGATAGTTTGCGCTGCTTAAATTGCAGAAGATTGGCTCTTTCACCCGTTTGCATGCACTGCAGAAAGCTTTGTCTTGTCCCGGAACCGAAGGTGCGTCGCCTCGGCTCCGGGTTAGATGTGGTAAGCTTCTACTCTTACGACGAACTCGAACCTTTTTTACTTAGCAAGCACCTGCCGCACGGATGGCTTGTATACACGATTGTCGCCAAAAAGGCGTTTAGTCTTATAGACGCTGCAACAAAAGATACCTTCGCTCTGCCCGTAGATGACGACTCTTCCGGCGGCTACAGCCATACCGCTCTTTTGGCAAAAGCGCTGAAACGGCGCGGCTACACTCCTCTTTGGGGCAGACTGAAAGCGCAAAACCGTGTCTCATATGCCGGTCAGCCGCTCTCTTTTAGAGTGCAAAATCCACGAAAATTCCACTATACCGGCCCGAAA
>CAYZMY010000196.1:0-2138 GCA_964479605.1 uncultured Campylobacterales bacterium
GGTTTTGGGTTTTGGGTTTTGGGTTTTAGTGGTATAACTTTTTCCTATAATAAATACAAAACGGTATTTTACACCCAATTTATAGAGTTTTGATATAATCGCCATCAGTATGCTGCATATGGGACTTGTAGCAGGGGAAGATTGATGAATAACGGGGTGTATAAAAGGAATGTAGAGTGACACTGTTCAGACAGATAAATGCAGTATTTTCCATTATTCTTCTACTCGTTCTCGGGACGGTTCTGGGAATAGGCTTTATCGACAGCAGGCATTACATTCAAAATGAACTTCTCACGAAAGCGGAAGATACCGCAACTTCGCTCAGCCTTATGATGTCGCAGGCTGGTGGAGATATAGCCGCCATGTCCAAAATGGCCGATGCGGTTTTCAAAAGCGGGAGTATAAAACATATTATATTGCAGGACCGGTTCGGAAACACTCTTTTTGAAAAGAAAAAGGAGGCTCCGACCGATGTGCCGTCATGGTTCGTTCGGATGGCTGACCTCTCGTCCGATACAGCTGTCGCGGAGGTTTTCGACAGATGGCGTGTAGTCGGCCTCCTTAGCGTTCAGGCGGACAGAACAGAAGCTCTCAACTACCTCTACGCATTTTTCAAAAAGATTCTTATCATTTTCATCGTGGGCGGAGCGATCGGCGCACTTTTTATCTATATTCTTCTACGCATGATTCTTGAGCCTCTGAAGACGGTTATAAAGCAGGCGGAGGGAGTTTTGCACAACCGTTTTATCATACAGGACGAGATCCCTTCAACCGTTGAACTCAAACATGTTTCTATGGCTATGAACCAGATGGTGAAGCGAATGAAGAAGGGGCATGAAACCCTGTCGTCCGTTATGGCCAAAAACAGGGAACTTGAGTATATAGATCCTCTTACAAAAGTGGGGAATCGCCGCTTTTTTATGATTAAATACGATGAGTACTCCAATGCCGAAGATAATCGGGCGTGGGGAGATATACTGGCTATCCGGCTTGCCGATGTGCATGAGGCGAACAAAATAATAGGTTTTGACAAAGTTGACCAGATATACAGAAAAGTCGCGAAGAGACTGAGCCAGAATATCAGAGATATCGACGATGCCGCCTGTTTCAGGGTATCCGGTACCGAATTTATACTGCTGCTGCCGTCATTGGATACGGAACATGCCAAAAGCCTTGCAGAAATTATTGTCTCAGAGATAAGAGATATGATCGACACGGAATATCAAGAGGTCTCCGATACGCTCTTTGCAGATGCCGCTATGTCGGCATATGAACACAGGGAACCTATAAGCCAGGTTCTTTCGTCTGTAGATCTGGCACTCAATGAAGCGCTATATCAAAACGGAGATGCGGTTGTTGTGGCCAAACGGGAGAGTTCACTTCCTATGAGCAAGGTGGCGTGGCGCACACTTTTGGAAGAGTCTATGAGAGAGAACCGCATGGAGCCTGTATGGGAAGATGTGCATGCTTTGAATAGACATAAACTTTTCGCCTCGATCACATTTGACATCATTACGCCTGAGGGTGAGCGCATTCCGTACGGTACATATCTTTCGATGCTTCTTCTGTTAAAACTCTTTCCGAAATATATAGAGTATACGCTGAAATACCTCGACTCCATTCCTATTTTGCAAAACAACCGTATCGCCGTAGAGTATCCGCTCAACTGTCTTGCTTCTCCAAGGCTGTTTGAACAGGTGAAAGAACATATCAGGCTGCTGGAGAAGCGGGGGATCGAGCTTATCATCGAGATTCCTGAAAGCGACCTCTCCAAGATCGATGCCGCCTCACTCAGGCAGATAACAGATGAACTGCACAGGGAGAAGCTGGCTTTTGCCATCAGCCGTTTCGATGCCGACAGCGATACGGTAGAACTGCTGAAAGTCGCCAAACCGGAGTATGTAAAGATGTATGTGGGACAGTTTACAGATATGAGCGACTCTTTCAGAGACTCTCTTACACCTATTCTGAAAACTTTCGGAGTAAAACTTCTGCTTCACGGAATAGATGACGAACACGATATCCACGTATTAAGCAGACAGGGAGCCGACTACTTCATTATCCGTCATTGAGAGTTTTTCAGAATCGATGGTATAATAATCCAAAGGCTCTGATATGGATAATACGGTATGTGAACC
>CAYZMY010000197.1:0-2112 GCA_964479605.1 uncultured Campylobacterales bacterium
TTTTCAAAACAAACATCGGATATAATTTCAAAAAACCCAAGGAAACTTGATGATTATAAAGAATGCCAGAGTAGTGTTGCAAGATGGCATAAAGAAGCTGGATGTAAAGATCGAAAAGGGAAAAATTACGGAACTCTCAGAGTCGATAGAGGGCAGAGGCGTTATCGATGCAAAAGAGAGATACCTGATGCCGGCGATGGTCGACATAGGGGTAAAAGTGAAAGACTCCAAGCTTCGCGGCCAGACAATCACCCAACTGTGTGCGAATGCAAGAGCCAACGGCTTCGGGACCGTTGTTCTCAGTTCTCTGTGCGATCCGAGTATAGATGACGAGATAACGCTGGAATTTGTAAAGTCGCAGGCAGGTCTTTGCAAGGAGACAAAGGTTTTGGCGCTTCTTTCCGGTCTGAAAGATGGTGGTTTAAGTGACTGCTCCATTTTAATAAAAGAGGGTGCCGTCGGGATAGAGTTTGAAAGCCACATAGACGGCAACCTGATCCGTCGTCTCATGGAATATGCGGTTATGCATGGAGTGATGCTCTTTTGCAGGGCGAACGACCCGGCTTTGCAGGGTGAAGGTGTGTTGCACGAAGGCGAAGTTTCATGCCGTCTCGGTCTGGCCGGTATAGATGCAGCGGCAGAATCTTCGCAAATAGCCAGAATCGGCGAGCTTGCGGAGTTTTACGGTGCCGATGTAACGGTCTTGGGTGCATCGACCGACCGTACGCTTAAGATATGTGCGCAGAGCGGTCGACTCTCTCCTCAGGTTTCGGTTCATCATCTCATTCTGAACGACAAGGCGTGTGAGAGTTACAATACAGCCGGGAAGATCTGGCCTCCGCTGCGGGATGACGCTATGCGCAAAGAGATGCTCGACGCTCTTTTGGATGACGATTCGGCGATGATCACTTCACTCCACACGCCTGTAAGCAAAACCGCGAAAGATGCGGTTTTCGCAGATGCGGCATACGGGATAGAGGGGTTGAATGCATTTTTGCCTCTTCTTTACACACATCTTGTAAAAAACGGGAGTTTCGATCTGCCGGCACTGGCTAGAATGACCTCTCTCAACCCTGCGAAAGCTGTGGGGCTGGAGGGTAAAAAGGGGGCTGTACTGCCCGGCTACGATGCAGATCTTCTGCTCTTTGAAGAGGATTTCAGCTTCTGTTGCGATGACCCGCACTCCCCTTATAACGGCATGCAGATAAACGGGCGGGTTTTGCCGGTCTGAGCGGATATGTAAGAGATTTGGGAGGTTGAAGTGGGAAGTGAGTCGGTAAAGCTCTTTTTTCAGGGTAAAGATCACAAAAAGATAATGCTTGGAGGGCTCTACTTCTCCTCTGTAGTTATGCTTATCGGCCTTTCGCTTTTCGCTCTTTATATGGGACACCAGAGTGTTTTCTATGCCAAATTTGCCCTCGCTATCGTTTTGAGCCTTCTGCTCGTAGCCTTTCTTATCTCCAAAAAGACCTCTTTGTACGCACTTCTGTTTCTTCTTGTAATAGAGATAGAGAGCAGTACGGCGATGCTGAGCAAGCACTTCTACGACTTCGTGACGGTCTACCCGTTTTTCCCGATATTCGGATTCTTCTTTTTCTTCAGACTCACAACCGCGATATGGATGACGGTTGTGCACTTTATATTCTGGGTGGGAGTCAGCATATACGGATACGGAGCCTTTTCCAGCCATCCTCTTTTTCATATGGTTCCGCTTATAAACATGGTCGCAAGCACCATTGTCGTGATTCTGGTTGCTCTTTTTTACCATATATCTACAGAGCTTACCTATAAAAAGCTCGAACATGCCAACAGGCAGAAAGAGATTTTGATAAAAGAGATTCACCACCGCATAAAGAACAATCTCAATAAAATTTCGTCGCTTCTGGGCCTTCAGATTATGAAGATGAAAGAGGGCGGAGGCGAATCGCCCGAAGAGATACTGGAAAAGAACAGGCTTAGAATAGAGATGATGGCGATGGTACACGATGCCCTCTATAGAACGGATGACCTCGAAAACGTGAATGCCGAGGCGTACATAAAAAATCTTGTCGAGCTGATAAGCAGTGCATACGGGCGGCAGATAGAGGTTGAGGTGGATGCGAACAGTTTCGC
>CAYZMY010000198.1:0-2091 GCA_964479605.1 uncultured Campylobacterales bacterium
TAGTATAAAAAGTTAATGAATTTTAACCTTTTTCCAATAAGGATTAATCCATATTATGCTATTTAACAGTTTTGAATATATTTTTCTATTCCTGCCCGCTGTTTTTTTCCTCTATTTTCTGCTGAACAGAGTCCGTTATGCCACAGCGGCAAAGCTGTTTCTGATAGGGGCTTCTCTCTTTTTTTACTCCTGGTGGGAGGTCTCTTACCTCTACATAATACTATTATCGGTTTTTTTCAATTTTGCTGTAGGCAGCCTCATAAGCCGTGATACGCTTGTTTCCAATAGAACAAAAAAAGTTTTGCTAATTGCAGGAATTACGGCGAATCTTGCAATGCTGGGATATTTCAAATACAGCGATTTTTTCCTTGAAAACATAAATCATGCACTCGGAACCTCATATCCGCTGCTGCATCTTGCCCTGCCTCTCGGGATCTCCTTTTTCACATTCCAGCAGATAACATACCTGGTAGACAGCTACAAGGGGAAAACGGAAGAGTACAGCTTTTTGAACTATATGCTCTTCGTCACATTTTTTCCGCAGCTCATAGCGGGTCCCATTGTTCACCATAAAGAGATGCTTCCGCAGTTCGCAAAAAAGTGGAACTGGGTCGCAAACCGTAAAAACATCGCCATGGGGCTCTTTATCTTTTCGATCGGACTTTTCAAAAAGGTTATGATCGCAGACCGGTTCGCGGTCTGGGCAAACAGGGGTTTCGATACAGCCGACACTCTCAATATGCTCGAAGCGTGGGTCACTTCACTCTCCTACACATTCCAGCTCTATTTCGACTTCAGCGGATACACCGACATGGCCATAGGTGCGGCTCTTCTGTTCAATATCAGGCTTCCGATAAACTTCAACAGCCCCTACAAAGCATGCAACATCCGGGAGTTCTGGAGACGCTGGCACATTACGCTGACACGCTTTTTAAAAGATTATCTCTACATTCCGCTTGGAGGCAACAGAGAGGGTACACTCAGAACATACCTCAATATTTTCATCGTATTTTTTCTTGCCGGCGTATGGCACGGCGCGGGGTGGACATTCATATTTTGGGGGACACTTCACGGAATTGCCCTTATCATACACCGCATATGGAGCAGTTTCGCCATTCGAATGCCTCTAATTCTCGCATGGTTTTTGACATTCAATTTCGTAAACGTAGCATGGGTATTTTTCAGAGCGAAAAATTTCGACGATGCACTCAAAGTTCTGGAAGGAATGTTCTTCGGCAAAATAGTGCTTCCGGCGGCATTGAGCCAAAAACTGGGCTTCTTAAAAGTTGCCGGGATTGAATTCGGCTCATACCTGGGTAACCTGCACGTCGGTATGTCGGTCTTTGCATATCTGGCAGCGGCATTTGCCGTGGTTCTCTTTGCAAAAAACTCCACACAACTGATGGATTCGAAAATAGGTTATGCAAAAACCGTTTACGCCTCGCTGCTTTTTCTGGCCGGCGCCCTCTCGCTGAACAGAATTTCGGAATTCATCTATTTCAATTTTTAAGGCAAAGTTTTGATATACAGAAAAAGTGTAAAACTATGGCTGACACTTGTTCTTCTGCCCCTGATGCTCATCGCTCTCTTCAACTACTACATAGACCCGCTGTGGTGTTTTTCCCACTCCAACTCTTTGAACAACCATCAGGACGGTTTCAACGAAAGGCAGCAGAAAACGAACAGGGCCTTTTTTACACAAATGCTGAAAAACTCTGACTCTCTTATGCTTGGAAGCAGCCGAACGGCTTACATAAACCAGTACGATTTCAAAGATATGCGGGTTTTCAACTACGCTGCGGACAACATGCTGCCCAACGAGTACGGAGAGTGGATAGACATAGCCAAAAATATAAAAGGGAGCGGTTTTAAAAACATCATTATAGGTATAGACTTTTTTGCAACAGCACAAAACTACGATGCCGTCATCGACCGATACTACAACCACAAAAAACCGAAAGACTACTTTCAAAACACGCAAAAGCCGCTCTATCGCTACAAAATGCTCTTTACCTGGGACTCGGCAAAACACTCGTTCAAAGATGTAAAAAAGAGCTTCAAACCGGGTGTAAGCGATTATGACCGCAAAAA
>CAYZMY010000199.1:0-2070 GCA_964479605.1 uncultured Campylobacterales bacterium
ACGGCATTCATGCTGGCATGGGTGACGCTTGGAGTTGTACAGCTTCCGGCAGAAGCCGAAGTGCTCGGGCTACGTTTTACGATCTATCGCAATATTCTGGCATTTGTCTCGACACTTATCGTCTCTATCGCGACAGTATGGACCCTGGGGTATCTGAAATGAAGTGGAGGGGCCTGTGGTTTCTCGGTGCAGTTCTTCTGCTCTACACCGCTCTTTTTTTCTATAATGGCGACAAAACGGCTGCAGCGCTTGAAAAAAGCGGACTGGTTCTGGCGGAAATTCTTCCTATTTTTCTTGTCGTTATACTCTTTACCGCTTTAATCAACTATTTTCTAAACCCCGAAAAAATTGCGGGATATCTCGGCAGGGAGAGCGGGCTGAAGGGGTGGCTTGTCGCTCTTGCCGCCGGCGTAATAAGCCACGGACCCATATATGCATGGTACCCGATGATAGAAGATCTAAAAAAACATGGTCTCAAAAACGGCCTCATCGCGGCATTTTTCTATTCACGTTCGATAAAAGTGCCGCTGCTTCCCATCATGATCGACTATTTCGGTTTTGCATTCACCCTTATTCTCACGCTCTACATTCTCGTGGCGTCTGTGTTGCAGGGGTTGCTTATGGAGATATTGTGCGGACCAGCCAAAGATAATATTTCCTGTGGATGAAAGCGGTTTTACGACTCTTCGCAAAGCCTGCTACCTGAGACTTCTGTAACCCCCTTTGACCCCATGTTTTGAAAAGACGATCTGCCATACCTGATTGATTCGCGTGCCGAAAGTTGCGGCAGATGAGAGAAGATAGAAAACCCACATTCTGTAAAAGCGCTCATCGTAGTGCTCTCTTATCTTTGGCCAGGAGCGTTTAAAATTTTCATACCATGCCATAAGTGTAAGATAGTATTGGTATCCGAAATTGTGCCAATCCTCAATGATGAAAAGCTTCTCTGCCGCTTTTGATATCTGCGCGGCGGAAGGAGTCATGGAGTTGGGGAAAATATATTTGTCTATCCACGGATCGGCAGATCTGCGGCTTACGGAACTGCCGATCGTATGCAGAAGAAAAAGCCCGTCGTCTTTAAGACATCTGTGAGCTACCTCCATATATTTTCTATAGTTTTTGACTCCTACATGCTCAAACATACCGATCGATACTATATGATCGAACGGCTCGTTCACATCTTTATAATCCTGCAGCCGAAATTCGATGGGCAAACCTCCGCGCGTTTCGTTTCCGTGTCTTACCTGCTCTTTTGAAATTGAGATACCTACACATTCGGCACCATATTTTTCCGCCGCATAGCGGATAAAACTGCCCCACCCGCAGCCTATATCGAGTACTCTGTCACCCTTTTTCAATCCTATCTTCCTGCAGACCATCTCCAACTTATGCTCCTGGGCCTCATCGAGCGTTTTCGCTTTAGGCAGCTCCTGAAAAGTGTCCCAGTAGGCACATGTATAGGTCATGCGTCTGTCCAGCATATGTGTATAGAGATCGTTTCCTATATCATAATGAATCTGTCCGACCTTGTATGAACGGATTCCTTTCTGAGGATTGGTCAATATCGATTTCAAATAGTACGGCAGCAGGCTAATCGGTTGGATTTTTTCATCCAGGTCTGCAGCAAGAACCTTTTCAAAAAAGAGGTCTAGTCGACGTGCATCCCACCATCCGTCCATGTATGCCTCGCCGAATGCCACCGTGCCGCCTCGAAGAGTCCTCTCATATAGATTATCATTATGAATCTGAATATCCCACGGCTGATCCCCGTTCACCTCAATACCCGCATCTTTGAGCATTGATATAGCTTTTTGCATGAAGCCGAGTTTCATAGCCCCCTCCTTTGCATCAAGCTTCTTCACATATAAAGTATTATAACCATTGATAGTTAATGAATAATGTCACACGGCATACCCGAAATATAACTGTTTTTAAGGTTCAAGCTGTTTTAGAGCAGTCAATTAGGAAAGGAGAATGGGTAGATAATGCTATTTTGGTCAGTGCTGTTAATGCCTTAATATGAAAACTCCTGTACAATATCTAATTGAAAACTATCCCGAGTGCTAAATG
>CAYZMY010000200.1:0-2065 GCA_964479605.1 uncultured Campylobacterales bacterium
CACAAGGTGAAACTATTTCCTCTCGGGAATGAGCATCACCATTTTAAAGCAGGCAGTGAAGAGGAGATAAAAATCTTCGAGATAGACGGCATAAAATTCGGCCTTATCGTCTGCTTTGAGCTGCGCTTTACCGAGTTTTGGCTGAAACTGCGCGGAGCCGATATAATCCTGAACCCCTCCTTGTGGGGAAAACCCAGAAAGCAGCACTACGAAATACTCACCCGCGCACTGGCGATTACCAACCAGTGCTATGTAGTGGCGGCAGACAGCGCAAATCCCGATATGGCGCGAAGCAGCGCCGTCATTGACCCCAACGGCAAAGCTATAAGCGACGATTACGCCGAAGTGATCGAGGGGGTATTTGATCCCAGAGAGGTAAAACGCATAAGACGCTACATAGAGATGGATCTCTTTCATGGATAGAGCGAAGCAGATAAAGCTTCAAAATTTCGCGGACGATATAGCCGATGAGGCGGACCTCACGCCTTCAATTTACCGGGCATTCTCCAAAATAGAGCGCGAGCTCTTTGTGCCGCAGGGGTTTCGTCATTGGGCCTATCGTCTCGACGCTCTCCCGATGGGCGCAAGCCAGTGGATAAGCTCCCCCGTAACGGTCGCCAAAATGACAGCCTATCTGGAGCCGGATGGCGCCGACAATGTGTTGGAAATCGGCTGCGGAAGCGGCTATCAGGCTGCAATATTAAGCTGTCTTCTGCGTCGTGTCTTTACTATAGAGCGAGTAGAGTCTCTGCTGAATGAGGCGAAAGAGCGCTTCAAAAAACTCAATATCCACAACATTCACACCCGCCTCGATGACGGCCGCAGAGGGTGGAGAGAGTACGCCCCGTATGAGAGGATACTCTTCTCCGCATCCACTCCGGAAGTACCGGAAGAGATTTTTGCACAGCTTGCCGAAGGCGGAATACTGGTCGCCCCCATAGAAGAGGGCGGTAAACAGGTTATTACGCAGTTCGTCAAAAAAGACGGCACAATCTTTGAAACAAAAAAAGATAGCTGCCTGTTTGTCCCCGTAAAAGAGGGGGTTGAGCAAAAAACCGTATAATTATGCAACACCCTCTTTTTTATGCTCAAGCCCGCAAAAAGATACAGACCGGGCAGCCCCGAAGCTCATGAAGTTTCAAAAAGTCCTCTTTCAATAAATCTTCATACCTGCTGCATAACCTCATCGTACAAATACTCTGACATGCAGATTCAACCTCATTTCTCTACATTTACATATTCAAAAGACCGAATTTAGGCATTTTGCGCAGATTTATTTTGGTATAATGTGACAAACTGTCAACGGGGTCAACAATGCAGCAACTTGTCAAACCTTCAGAATATGCTCAAATGCACGGGCTCTCCCGTCAGAGTGTCTACGCAAAAATAAAACGGGGCACTCTGCCTGCAAGAAAGATAGACGGCCGGTACTATGTAATCGTTGCAGAGAATGTTGAACCGCAGGTTGACAAAAGTGCCGAACAGGAGCCGATCGAGCACGTTTCGCTTATCGATGAATATAGAGAGATTCTAAAAGCGAAAGATGAGACCATCACCGTACTGAAAGCTTCCATAGAAGATCTTAAAGAGGCCAACGCCCAGATCACCCAAACACTTCAGGAAGAGATAAGTCTGCTGAAACAGGCTTTTAACGAAATGCGCTCAATCTACAGAAGCGAACACCATCTTACTCATGCAAAAGAGGAGCCCGCTTCCGAAGAAGAGGAGCATATCGAGATAGAACCCCACGAAGAGCAGCCGCAGGAGCAGAGCGGGGAGGGCACAAAAAGTACCGAAAAACCGAAAAAAGAGAAGAAAAGAAAAAAGAGTACAGAAGAGGAAGAGGAGTGCTGGATTCCGCTTGGAGACCTGATACAGCGAAAACAGTATAACTACAACCGCGCCAAGCAGGTTGTCAAACGGTTCAAAAAAGCATATAAAAAAGGTGACAAGCGTATAAAAAAGCAAAACGGCATCTATTTTATCTCCTGCTACGACTTCTACGAAGACATTCTCGAATAGAGCGCTTGCAAGAGTACAAATATTTGGTATAATTGCACTCCAC
>CAYZMY010000201.1:0-2029 GCA_964479605.1 uncultured Campylobacterales bacterium
AACCTGACATCTTTGCCATAACTCATCCTTTATTTTTATGTGGTCGATATTATACATTATGATTGTGCAATGATTGTGTATTAAAACACATAGTATATAAACGGATGTTGCCGCAAAGCGCCGCCGGGGATTATCTGTTTTGCATCAGAGGATCGAAATTTGTATCCGGATAGATTTTTTTGAGTAGCTCCAGATCTTTTTTCAAACTCGGAAGATCCACTCTTTTTTCTCTCAACATCTTCATATACATTTTCGCAGCTTTGAACTCATCGAAAATCAGAGATGCCTCTGCAGCATACTGTGCGGCATATATCTGACCTTCATCTAAGGCCTCTATTGCAGTGCGAAGAGCCTCTTCCGGTTTACCGCCGAGAAGATAGTACCACGAGGCTTTCGCGTGGGCTCCGTCGTTGTCAACGGCATCGGCATACTTCCTGCAAAAGTCCATCTTGCTCAAATCGCCTTTTTTCTTTACATAATAGTCGCACTGAAGCATAAGTTTGCCGGCATCGCATCCGCTGCATTCAGGCTTCTGAGCAAAAAGAGCCGCACCGCCTGCAAAAATCAGAAGTATTGTCCCATATATTTTTCTCATTATGTCTCCCCTCTGCGTTTTTTTCCGGCGATGCTCTTTATCTCTTTCAACAAAGCGAGCTCGCGCCTCGCGACAAAAGCTGAAAGTATCTCCTCTTTTTTCGGGTTTGCATGTAAAAAAATATGGTACCTTCGCTGAGAGCTGCCGAGTGTCGAAATGTACTGCAAAGTTCCTCTCATAACGATATTTCTTACACTCCCGTCCTCCTGCGGCACAGGAAGTGTGACTTCAACCTGCTCATATAGCGGCAAGCCGTAGCCTACATCTGTCTGCAGGCAGACGCCCTTGCCGGAGAGATCAATAACATCGACGTTAAACTGCCTCCCGAGAGCTGTTATTCTCGCCTTTAGAGGAGAGTTCAAAACCACCCGCACACGTTTTCTGCGCTGCGCGATACTGTCAATCCATGCCGGGCTCCCTACTTCAGCCACAGCCGTCTTTTTGTCGTAAACGATCCGCCCTATCTTCATCTCTATCGCAAAAGGTTCCATCCTCCTGTCGAAACAGACAACCCTCCCTTCACGTTCGGCCACCACCCCTTTTTCAAGCGGCATCTGCAGCACCATAGAGCCGGTTCGGCTGCGGCCTGCAACCGCATCATATACGACCGGAATCCCCTTATACACATTCAGAACTCTTACAGGCCTGCCGTTGGGCAGCCACTTTTGTATCTCATCCTCTTTCAAAGCTACATGCGTTTCAAAATCGCGCTCTTTGTCTGCTTGAAGCAGACTCTTCATATACTCCAGAACATTGTCGAAATAGGCCGAAAGTATCTCCAGATACCTGAAAATCTCCCTATCGTCAGAATAGTCACTCACCAGCCTGAGAATAAAAGAGGAGAGAAGTTTCTGAAGCAGCAGCAGAGGCGCTATGCCGCGGTTTTTTATCTGCAGGAAAGTGTCTGCAGTGCTCTTTTGAACCGGACTTTTGAAATCGAAAAGAGAGTCATAGAACTCTGCGGCGAGTTCACCCAAAAACCTCTCCCTTACTTTCGAAGATCCTATCTCTTTTCTTATCTCTTCAATGAAATGGGCTGTAAAAACCTCTCTGTATCTCTTGATAAAAGGGTAAAGAGGCATAAGAGTTTTCTGCTCTCTGAGCAGAACTTCATAAGCTTCGTTCTCTTTGGGTAATATCATATTCGCCTCACTGTTTCGTTTCGATACTTATCTTTCTGAATCCGTTCGACTTGAGCAGGTCTATAACTTTGACAAAGTTCTGAAACCGGCTTTTGGCATCACTTTTGATCAATACGGCATCCTGTTTCGGATTCAGCTTCAAGACCATCTGATTAAGTTCATCAGCCGTGACCTTTTTATCCTCGAAATAGAGACTTCCGTCACTACTTATGACAATGGTCTTCATCTTCTGCACCGGCGCCTTTTTGCTCGAAGCTTCGGGAAGGTCTACGGGAATAGTCCCTTTCGCCAC
>CAYZMY010000202.1:0-2027 GCA_964479605.1 uncultured Campylobacterales bacterium
TCTATCATACCTTTAGTATCCACCCCCTCCAAAACTACAAGTACAGGTGCAGCCAGGCGGGCACGTGTAAAAACCTCTTTGACAAGAAGCTCGTCGAAAAGATCGCTCTCCTGCAGATAGATATATGCAAGGCCGGCCTCTTTGGCGAAAGCTTTGACGAGCATACTCTTGCCGACTCCCTCCGGGCCGTACAGCAGCAGACCTTTCGGGAGTGTAATGTCGAAATGTTTGAGACCTTTTTCATCCTGCAAAAGCCGTATTATCGATCTGAGCTCTTTTTTAACCCTGAGCTGCCCGGCGACATCGCTGAACCCTATATGAGATACATGGATCGCAAGGCGATCGGAATATGGCGATCTGACCTCCGGCTTCTCATGCTCTTTCTCTACGATTTTTTCGAGGGTAACAGTTGCGGTAGAGCCGCGCCTGCTCTGCCGCCATTCAAGTATAAAGCTGCGCTCGAACTTTACGAAATATTTCAGATCCTCGGAAAGATCCGAAAACTGATCGAGCCACTTTTGTACACCCTTTGAGAGTGTGATCTTGCACCTTTTGGCATCTTCCGGACATTTTGAGATGATGTCTGCAAGAAGTGCCGGCAGTTTATGCGAGATTCTCTTTGCATTAAGGTAGGGAGAGAATCCCAATAAAAATGCAAGCGCACTCTCTTGCGGCATCGATACCTCCGTCTGCATCGTCCGTCCGGCGTTGATCTGTTCGACGGTTCTGTCCAAAACCCTTTCACAAATCTGCCACAGCGTTTTGAAATCGAGAGGATAGAAGAGAGCCAGATCACCTTCGCTGAAAACAGTCAATATATCTACATCGAAAACTGTTACAAGGTTCCCCTCTTCATCCGCGGCAGCCTCTTTCGCAATCTGTTCGTAAAACCTGCCCTGTATAAGCAGCGGATTTTCATAATAGTCGTCTATAAACCTCTTGTCATACCATGAAGGATCGCTTACGGAGAAGGTAAACAGAAATATAGCCTGACGGTATCTGCGAAGATCGTCGGGTGCTCCATCGGCTACGATCGAAGCCAGAAGGCGCTGGATCGAGTGGTCGGCTTTGTCTATATCTTCGAAGATTACGACTCCGTCCGGATATCTAGATATCCACGACTCCAAAACACCTTTCGGGCCCACCAGACGCTCTATATCGTCGCTGAAAGAGTAGTCTCCCATATGCAGAATCAGCATCTCGCGCTGAAGATAGCGGCCTATGACCTTGGCGGCGAAGTTCTTTCCGCAGGCCGGTGTGCCGGCCAAGATCACCATTCCGGCAACACCGTCAAAAATTCTGAGCCTCCCGAACCGCTCCATGGCCGATTCGATCAGCTCTATAGCCCTATCCTGCCCAAGAATCTCTTTTTTTGCATATTCCGAAAATTTTTCCATACTATTCACCCTCTTTTATCGGCCTGTTCGCTATCATCTCCAGCACGACAGTGGCATAGGAGCCTTTGGGAAGTGTAAAGTGCAGCTCGTAATGGGCATCCTGCTCTTTGTATATCCCCTCTACATCTTCGGGCCATATCCATGCGTATCTGCGGCTCCCTTGTGCCGGTACTTCATGAATGAACTCTTTCTCTATCTCCCATGCGAGACCTGTGGAATGTTTCGGTTTATCTCCACACAAAAGACCGGTCGGACTTATCTGTCGCTTTTTAAAACGGTCGGACTCCTCGACGACGCTATCGACTACGAAGAGTTTTCCATGCGGATAGTGGCTTGCGACATCGCCCGGCAGGAGCCTGAAGAAGTGGTGCTCTTTGCAAACCTCTTTTATAACGGAGGAGTTCCAGACAAAGACCTCTTTAAGCTCTTTTTCGTTGAGAGCGTCGAAGAGTCTCGAAATCTCTATTCTCTTGCTCAGCCAGAGGTTGAAGAGGTGTGACTGGTATGCACTCATCAAAAAGTCGCGCTTTTTTCTATCGCGCATTTTCCGTTTGCCATCTATGATCTCTTTGGCGGTTTCGAAGTTGTCGCCTTCGCGTCCGAAGCGCTGGTACCCGAAATAGTTCGGAG
>CAYZMY010000203.1:0-1986 GCA_964479605.1 uncultured Campylobacterales bacterium
ATCCGCTCATAAAAGATGTCAGAGAGCAGGCCAGACGGGCGGCAATGGCAGAGATAGAACGTGCGGTCAAAAAAGGCTTCATCCCTCCGGAAACCCAAAAAAATGTAGAAAAGCTTGTACACAACGCATTCAACAAGTTTTTACATACGCCTACAAAACAACTCAGGGATGTAGCCGAACAACCAAGGGCAGATACAATAATAGAGGCGATGAAATACATTTTCAAAACCGATGCAGAGGTCAAGATGGTCGATAAATACAAGTGCGAGTTTGTGATGAAGGATGATATACGATAAAGAGTAGTGACGTAAATGGCAAAACTTTGATAAAATTCGCAGATAGCTTTGGTTCGCACCGCTTCAAAAGAGAGCGCGGTTCATCTGCACGCGGGCCCGCTGCTAAAGCGAACGCAGAGTTATCGTAACTTCGGCGGCTTTGCCGATGTGACTGCGTGATACGCTAAAATTGTCGGAGGGTTTCGGTTTGAGCGGAATAAAAGCGCGGCTCGGCTGCGCGCGGGCCCGCTGCCGAAGCGAACGCAGAGTTATCGCAGCTTCGGCGGCTTTGCCGGCGAAGCGTATTAAATAAATGAAACAATGAGGAAAGAGACAACAATGAGGTTTTCCAGACTGCTGATACCCACACTGAAAGAGGCACCCAAAGATGCGGTGCTTCCAAGCCATATCTATCTTGTAAGAGGCGGATTCATATATCAGGTGGCCAGCGGTATATACGACTTTCTGCCTCTTGGCAAACGGGTTTTGGACAAGGTAAGAGCCATCGTCAAAGAGGAGCTCGATGCTGCCGGGTGCCAGGAGGTCCAGCTTGGCTTCGTAACCCCGGCCGAGCTTTGGAAAAAGAGCGGCAGGTACGAAAAATACGGTGCGGAGCTTCTTCGCTTTAACGACAGAAAAGGGAACGAATTTGTACTTGGGCCTACACATGAAGAGATGATGGTAGAGCTGGCCGGCCAGTTCATAAACAGCTACAAGCAGCTGCCGGCCAATCTTTACCAGATAAATCTCAAATTTCGTGATGAAGCCAGACCCAGATTCGGTCTTATGCGCGGGCGTGAATTCATAATGAAAGACGGCTACAGCTTTCACGCCGATCATGAAGATATGGTCAGAGAGTTCGAGTTGATGGAGAAGACTTACCGTAAAATCTTTACCAGGATGGGGCTCGACTTCAGGGTCGTAGAAGCGGACAGCGGCGCTATAGGCGGTGAAGGTAGCAAAGAGTTTATGGTACTAGCTGACAGCGGAGAAGATACGATAGTAGTATGCGAGGGGTGTGACTATGCCGCGAATATAGAGGCTGCGAAGAGGGCCGAAGCAGATGAAATTCCGGAGGCTCCCGAAGCCGATCTTATGAAGTTCCATACGCCGGGTGTCACCTCCATAGACGATCTGGCAAAATATTTTCATGTCGATCCTTACTATATTGTAAAGTGTGTTGCAAAACGTGCAGTTTATGATGAAGGTAAAAACGAGATCGTACTTTTCTTTCTTAGAGGCTCGGATGAGCTTCAAGAGACCAAAGCGGCCAACAGCGTAGGCGCAAACGAACTTGTGGACGTAACTGAAGAGGAGCTGGAAACGGCCGCTCTTGTACCAGGCTTTATCGGACCTGTTTCCATTAGAAGAAACCCTCTTGCAGATGAGCAGAACAGACAGGTATATACTGCCCGAAAGGCTCCTTTTGAAGTTAAAACGGTCTTTGACAACTCTTTAAAGGGTGCTTCGAACATGATCTGCGGAGCGAATGAAAAAGATTACCATATCGTGGGAGTCGACCTGAATGTTTTGGACGATGTAAAATTCGACGATCTGGTACAGGTAAAGGTAGGCGACAAATGCAGAGAGTGCGGCGGAAAGCTGGCATACACCAAAGGTATAGAGGTGGGCCACATTTTCCAGCTGGGTACTCGCTACTCCGAGCCTCTCGATGCCCGTTTTCTTGACAGGGACGGCAAGTCGAAGCCGT
>CAYZMY010000204.1:0-1955 GCA_964479605.1 uncultured Campylobacterales bacterium
GTAATTCTACATTATATCGGCAAAAAGGAGATGAGTTTGATAGAAAAAATAGAAAAAATCTTCAAAAAAATTGCGGATCTGCCGCATTGCAGCGGTGATACTTTGCAATTGAGGAATTATATAAAAGATGTTGCGAAAGAGTGTGGATATTCAGTGCACGAAGATAGAGCAGGAAATGTGATGGCATACGGCTCAAACTCTAAAATAACACTCCAGTCTCACTACGATATGGTCTGTATCGGCCGTGCACCGGAGATTGAAATAGTCGTCGAAGAGGGGTGGATGAAGGCCAAAGAGAGCTCTTTGGGTGCGGACAACGGAATAGGTGTGGCGATTATGCTTTGGCTGATGCAGCAAAAATCTCCCGCCGATTTTCTCTTTACCAACGATGAAGAGATCGGCCTTGTAGGAGCTGCAAATCTTGAACTGAAGATCAATACGCCCTATCTTTTGAATCTGGACAGTGAAGAGATCGGGAAAGTATATATAGGATGTGCCGGCGGAGAGGATATATATCTTAAAAAACGTACCGAATATTTCGTTCCGGCCAGTGCGGGAGAGAGGTATATAATCAGCGCCGATGCTCCGGGAGGCCACTCGGGGGTAAATATAGCGCAGAATATTCCGAATGCGATAACCGAAATCTGCTCGGTGATCGTACAAAACGAAGCTATGCAGGTAGCCTCGATAGAGGGAGGGGAGAGGATCAATGCTATTCCGGCCCATTCCGAAGCTACAGTATGGATGCCGCAGGGGCATGAGCCGGAAATCGGGAGTCCGCATGTTTCGGCCAGGAAGATCGATACTCTGCAGGTGCCTCTATTGTCTAACGGACGAAAACTGGCAAAAGCGCTTTTCGGGTTCGCCCACGGTGTAAGGGCATGGAATAGTGATTTGAATCTGCCGCAAAGCAGCATAAATCTTGCCGGAGTGAGCACACAGGAAGATATGGCAGAGGTGGTGCTTTCGGCCCGCGCTATGTCAAACACCGATCTCGAGCGATTGGTGGCCCAGAGTGTAGCGGGATGGGAGGCTCTCGGATTCGAGGCTGCTACAGAAGGCAAATACCCGGCATGGAGTCCGGAAGTGAACGACTTTTCGAAAAAGGTTCTTCAGATATACAGGCGCACCTTTCCGGAAGCCTCGTTCGCCGCGATTCATGCCGGCCTGGAGTGTGCACTCTTCGCGAAACACTTCAAAGAGCTGCAGATCGCTTCGATAGGGCCCACGATTCTGGACCCGCACTCAGATCGCGAAAGAGTCGATCTTCGAAGTGTTGAAAACGTGATACGTGTAGTGGAGCAGACGATATCCGATTTATCGACAGTTTAATATTTTGTTGATATAATAAATTTAATTAGAGTTATGGAAATTTCAATTTTAAAAGGAGAGTGAAATGAGAGTTGGAGATATTGTAATAGTAAGCAATCTTGGGGAGATGAAAGTCTATAAAGCCGAACCGCGTGATTTGGAAGCGGAAGCGGGGATGAAGCCGAACAATGTGAAACTGGACCTTATCGATGCCAAAGATTATGTGGTTTCGCACTGGAAACTTCAGGACATCGTTACAGACGAAGCCGGCCAGTTCAAAGGCGGCAGTCAGGGCAGGGGTGAATTTACCCAGGGAAGTACCGGGCAGCGGCATGAACTCGAAAAGCGTGTGGAAGCGGATGTTATCGATGCGATCGCCAAAGATATAACCGAAACGTTACAGGCAAACAATCCGCCCAAATGGTTTCTGGCGCTGCCGGAGACGATATATGACAGGGTTGTGAAGAAAGTATCTCCTGCGTTGATGGAAAAACTCTTTGTAGGACTTCGCAAAGATCTTACAAAAGAGAATAAGAATAACCTTGTGGAGCTTTTCAAGAAAAAACTCTCATAAAAAGGGGCGTTTCAACGCCCCCTCTACTTCGCTTTGAAACTCTCCCTGCTTTTACACAGATCGGTTAGAA
>CAYZMY010000205.1:0-1907 GCA_964479605.1 uncultured Campylobacterales bacterium
CATCGTAGACCCTTCCAAGCCTTTCGCTCTTCATCTCGTCGAGCATCTCGTTGTGACGTGCCTGAAGCCTCGCAAGACGCGCAGAACCGATCTCATCAGGCACCTGCCCTTCATAATCTACAGCCGGAGTCATAGGTCTGGGGGAGTATTTGAAGCTGAATATCTGCTCGAATCTCACCTTCTCGACGACATCCATCGTATCTTCGAAATCCTTGTCGCTCTCACCCGGGAATCCTACGATAATATCCGTGCTGATCGATACATCCGGCACTGTCTCCCTGAGCCTTGCGGCTCTCTCCAAAAACCACTCTTTGGTATAACCGCGCTTCATACTTTTCAGTATCCGGCTCGATCCGCTTTGAAGAGGCATATGCATAGATTTACAGATTTTGGGATTCTTGGCAAACTCGTCGAGAAACTCGTCGTCCATATGCAGCGGATGAGGCGAAGTGAACCTTATACGCTCCACCTCTTCGATCTCACTGACGGCTCTCAAGAGATCGGTAAAACTCATCTTCGGATGTTCGCCGCTGAAACGGCGGCCGTAGTTGTTGACATTCTGTCCTAGCAGGAATATCTCTTTCGCACCGCTCTGCGCCGCCCTTCTCGCCTCCTGCAGTATCAGATTGGCAGGAATGGATATCTCATCTCCGCGGGTATGCGGGACGATGCAGAATGAACACTGCTTGTCACAGCCGATAGAGATATTGATATAGGCTTTATACAGAGATGTTCTGAACTCACCGAAAGCGTAGCTGCTTTCGTCGTAGTCTATCTCTACCTCTACAGCTTTGGGGCGGTGGATAACCTCAGTTATTTTGCTGACATTTCTGGCTCCGAGCACAAAGTCTACCGAAGGTGCCCTTTTGATTATCTCTTCACCCAGATGACTTGCCGTACAGCCGCAGACACCGATCTTTGCACCGGATTTCTTTCTCTTTGCAAACTGGCCTATCTCGCTGAAAAGTTTATGAACCGGTTTTTCGCGCACACTGCAGGTGTTTATGAGAATCAGGTCTGCCTCTTCCAGCCTTTCGGCCGCTTCATACCCCTCTTTGAGGGATAGTTCGGCAATCATATGCTCGCTGTCGCGAACGTTCATCGCACAGCCAAGCGTCTCAATATAGTATTTTTTGCCCACTAAATCAGCTCTCCTGCATCAACTCAGGATATGGACTTCATAGAGGTAGTCGTTTTCATTCAGTCCGAAACGGATCTCTCTGAAGTAGACGCTGTAGCCCTTCGCTTCGAAATGCTCCACCATCTCCATCAGATCTTTGTGAGAGTTCTCCCTGTCGAAATAGAAAATTTTCTGTCCCTCTTTTTCGAGCTCTTTATCTATTTTTTCAACCGTTATCGCTTTCGGTTTGGCATTCAGTTCCGTTCTTGCCGCTTTCAGTTCCATATATCTGTCCTCTATATAAAGTGCGTAACTATTGTATACATCAATGATATATTGTAGCGAAACAAAGGTAAAGCTTTTATAAATGATAAAGATTGCTTTCAGTATAATAGATGTCTCAATCGCTGCATAACTGAGGAAATCCTCTTCTACTGCACACAAAAAATCAGACAAATATTTATAGAAGGAATTGTTAAAGGATGGAAAAAATTATCGATATTATAGACTCCATTGCCCATGAAAAAGGGCTGCCGCCGGAGTCTGCAAAAGAGGCGTTCAAAACTGCTCTCGTTCAGACCGCAAAGCGGGTTATATGCGAAGAGTGCGACTTTGAAGCCGAGATTGACGAAAAAAACAAGCGCTATGCTCTTTACCAGAAGATAACCGTCGTAGAACCGACAGACCCGAGACTTGTTGACGAACCTGAAAAATTTATCTCCATAGAAGAAGCGAAAGAGATAGATCCGGATGTAGAGCTTGGCGACGAGCTTACAAGCGAGGTCGT
>CAYZMY010000206.1:0-1905 GCA_964479605.1 uncultured Campylobacterales bacterium
GCAGGTTCGGATGCATCGATCTTTATATGGTCGATATTGAGCAGATCTACGAGCTCTTCCATTGTCTTTTGTACCTGCATCATATACTCTATCCCTCTCATCTCTATGGCGTCGCTGCTCTTTTTGCCCATTCTTTCACGCAGTGTCTTTTCATCTATATGAAAGAGCACTATATGCTCGGGAAAGAGATTGGCTGTCGCGAAACGGTTTAGCTGTAAAAGGGTGTCTATTTCAATATTATCGTGAATATGGGCATAGGCAATACCGGAAATAAAAGATCTGTCGCTCAGTATCAACCTGCTTAGATTGGGCCGGACAACCCTCTCGGTGTGCTCGGCGCGGTCAGCAAGAAAGAGCAGAATTTCGCTGCGTGCAAGCAGATTTCCCTCTTCAAGAAGAATGATTCTTATCTTTTTCCCAAGCTCGGTTCCGCCCGGCTCTTTCGTAACGAGCGCATCGGGAAATATTTTGGCCAGATTCTCTATCTGGGTACTTTTTCCGACTGTGTCGACCCCTTCGAAAGCTATATACATTTTATAGACTCTTCTATTATCCGGTTCACTTTGGGGGGAAGCAGATGGGCACACGATGCGTCGTGCTTCAGAATGGCTCTTACGACAGAAGAGCTTATGAACGCGTTTTCCAGGCTCGGCATAAGGTAGACTGTCTCGATCTCCGGCGCCAAAGAGGCATTGGCATATCCCATCTGCAGCTCGTATTCGAAGTCGCTTACGGCACGAAGCCCCCTAATGATAATAGTAGCCTCTTTCTGGCGGCAAAACTCCACCAGCAGGTTTGAAAACCCTTCTACCCTGACATTATCGATCTCTTCGCATGCCGCTTCGGCCATGATGAGCCTCTGCCTGTGGGAAAACATCGGTCCCTTTTCACTCGATTTCGCAACGGCTACTACTATCTCGTCGAAGAGGTCGGCGGCACGTTTTATGATGTCGAGATGTCCGTTTGTGATGGGGTCGAAAGTCCCGGGGTAGATCACTCGTTTTGATCGATTTTTCATGACTCCTCTATTCTCCAGCGTCTGTAGAGAGAGTGTTCGATTCCCAGCAGGTCGAACCATTTGCCTATGATGAAATCTTCCATCTGCTCTACACTCGAATGTTCGCTGTAATAGGCTATTATGGGCGGTGCTATGATTATACCGAGCCTTGAGAGCTTCAGCATATTCTCAAGCGCGATGGCGCTCAGCGGCAGTTCACGCGGCGCAAGAAGAAGAGGGCGTCTCTCTTTGATCATAACAGCTGCGGTTCTTGTCGTCAGGTTGTCGGCGATACCGCATGCAATTTTCGCCAGCGTATTCATGCTGCATGGAGCTATGATCATCGCATCTGTCGGAAAAGAGCCGGAAGCCACGGGTGCGGCTATATCTTCATCGCAAAACTCTCTGTGCGACTCGTGCTCCAGAACGGTTTTCGCACTCTTGGAAGCAATCAGGTAGCCGGTTACACCGTCAGGAAGTTTTTCGACCACTTTTCGGCCAAGCTGCGCACCGCTTGCGCCTGTGGCTGCGACTACAAGTCTCATTCGAGCTCCACTCTCTTTTTATTCACAACCCTGCCTCTCAAAATTTTTCCGTCACTCTTTTTGACAGATATTATGTCGCCGATTTTTCCGTTTTGAAGTGCTGTTGCATCGAACTCTATCACAACAGAGCCGACCCTGTAGACACACCTTACCGAACTGTTTTTCAAAACTGCCGGAAGCGGTTCGGTATTTGCGGCTGTCAGCACTTTGGATGGCGCTATATTAAGCCTTGCTATATATCTGCCGTCTCCCGGATCCGTGATAGGCGGCGCATAGAACTTCTCAAACGGAATATATTCGGCATGCACTTTGTTTGAATCGATAATTTTATCTTTTTTTATTTGATGATTCGCTTTATAGACC
>CAYZMY010000207.1:0-1879 GCA_964479605.1 uncultured Campylobacterales bacterium
AGCACCCAGCGCACCTCCTCGTGCGGGTGGGTGTGCTCGGAGTATGAAGTGGAAGCGGCGTCACTCCACCTGAAGATATTGAAACACCCCTCCTCTTCGAGTATTTGTCTGATCTCGCTCTCATCGGTTATTCCGGTCTCTACGACTCTTGCCATCTCAGAGCTCCTTCGAATCGGCAATTATCGTAACGGGGCCGTCGTTTACTATCTCCACCTCCATCATGGCGCCGAAGAGTCCCCTTTTTACGCTGCACTCCCTCTCCATAAGCTCACAGAAATATTCGTACAGCCTTTCGGCCTCTTTGGGCTCCATCGCACTGTCGAAAGCGGGTCTTCGCCCCTTTTTTATATCTGCCGCTAGTGTGAACTGGCTTATTATCAGCGCTTCGGCTCCCATATCTTTCAAAGAGAGGTTCATCTTTCCGTCATCGTCGGCGAAGATTCTGAGGTTCGCAACCTTCGAGGCAAGCTTTCTTGCATCCTCTTCGCCGTCTCCCTTTACGACACCGAGCAGGATGTTGAGCCCGGTACCGATTTGAGCGATCTTCACTCCATCGACCGTCACGCAGGAGCGTTTAACTCTTTGAAGAACCGCTCTCATTCTCTTCGCCGCTCTTATCATCTTTTTTGAGTTCGGTACCGTTCTCTCCGTAACGCTCCTCGTACTTCTGGGCGTGGTAGCCCTTTATAATCCAGACCATAAAGAGCACAAAGGCTATTATCATAATTATATCCATAATCTCTCTCACATCATCTCCTTGAAAGTTTCAAAATTCTGCCTTACCGCCTCGTAAGCGACTATGCCGGCGCTTATCGAGATATTGAGGCTGCGCCCCTGCGGTGTCTGCGGTATAGTAATGCATCTGTCACGGTACTTTTCGAGCAGATCCGCCGGCAGGCCCGTCGTCTCGCTTCCGAAAAGAAGGTAGTCATCCGGTCTGAAGTCGGCTTCGAAGTATGGCCTGTCGCTCTTGGTCGTAGCCAGCCACAGCCTTTTGTCCGAGTGCTCTTTCATAAAGGCATCCAGAGAGGGCCAGATGGTTGGATTCAGGCTGTGCCAGTAGTCGAGTCCCGCACGTTTGAGCCTGCTGTCTTCGATGACGAAACCCATAGGCTCTATCAGGTGCAGGCTCGCTCCCATATTGACGCAGAGCCGGCCTATAGTTCCGGTATTCGGGGCTATTTTGGGTTCTACAAGTACGATATTTACCATTTCACGATGACTCCAGGAAAAGTTGGTACAATTGTAACCAAAAAGCCGAAAGGTTTGCCATGAAACGCCTCTATATTTTAATGGCCGCTCTTTTACTAATCGCCGGATGCGCGAAAGCTCCGATAACGGGAAGAACGCAGATCATCATGCTATCGCCCGATCAGGAGACGGCACTGGGGCTTCAGACCGAACAGGAGATATTTAAAACCGAAAAGATTTCGCACGATCCCAAATACACGGTCCCGGTCGAGCGTGTAGGCAGAAGGATAGCGGAGGCCACGAAGATGGATCTGGACTGGAAGTTTTACGTAATAGATAACGACAAGATACCGAACGCATTCTGCCTGGCAAACGGCCATGTCTTTGTCTATACCGGTCTATTCAAGTACATAAGCAACGATGCGCAGCTTGCGGCAGTAATGGCGCATGAGATTGCACACGCCATAGCCCACCATGTTGCGGAGAGGCTTAGCGTGGCACAGCTTACAGGACTGGCGGCAGCTGTAGCGAACCAGGCCATCAGCCAAAGCGGCAGCGAGTATACGCAGCTCTATCAGGCGGCTGTAGGGATCGGCTCGCAGGTGGGGGTTATGCTTCCATACTCGAGGATGCAGGAGAGCGAAGCCGACCACATAGGGCTCATCATCATGGCGATGGCGTGCTACGA
>CAYZMY010000208.1:0-1869 GCA_964479605.1 uncultured Campylobacterales bacterium
TAGTGAAACTGGAAAATGATTCCGATTTCGTAGCGTCTTATCGCAAGTCTCTGCCTGTCGTTTAGTGAGTATATGTCGGAGCCCAGAAGATTCACGCTGCCGCTTTGTGGCTCAAGAAGTGTTGCCAGTATATGAAGTAAAGTGGATTTGCCGCTGCCGCTTACACCGATAACGGCGACTTTTTCACCCTCTTTTATCTGCAGAGATATATCTTGAAATAGAGGGTAGTCGAATGCGTGTGAGAGGTTTTCCGCTTTGAGAAGTCCGCCGCCTCCTTCATCCGGAGACGACGGTGAAACGGTAGATAGCATCTATATTCAGCTGCCCATCTGAGCGGCGACTTCCGCCGCGAAATCTTCCTGTTTCTTTTCGATTCCTTCGCCGAGTTCAAAGCGTATGAACTCTACGATTTTCGCCGTACCGCCGGCGGCTTTGGCAGCCTCTTCGAGAACCTGGCCGACACTCTTCTTGTCGTCCATTACAAAAGGCTGGTTTACCAGCGTATTGTCTTTGAGGTAGCGCTTGATCTTGCCGGGAATGATTTTATCCCAGATCGCTTCGGGCTTGCCCTCTTTTTTGAGCTGCTCTTTTGCGATCTCTTCCTCTTTTGCAAGCACCTCGGAAGGTACCGAATCTTCATCCAGGAAAGAGGGGTTCATAGCTGCTATGTGCATCGCTATGTTTTTAAGTGTAGGCCTGACCGCTTCGCATGTTTTGTCACTGTCGCATTTGGCGGCGACAAGAACACCCACTTTTCCGTTTCCGTGGATGTATCCTTCCACTGCACCGTTTTCACCGGCATCGACGGTAACGAAACGGCGCATTACGATATTTTCACCGATCTTGGCAATTTCACCCTTAAGGTACTCTTCGAAAGTCGTGCCGTCTATTTCAGTCTGAAGCAGATCTTCAACAGTAGTAGCCGTAGAGCAGTGTACGTGGCGTGTCGCCTTTTTAAGAAGTGCTTTAAAGTTGTCGTTTTGAGCAACGAAGTCTGTTTCGCTGTTGATCTCGGCGATTGTCCCTTTGCGGTGATCGTCGGAAATCTCTATGCTGATAGCTCCTTCACTCGCTATTCTGCCCGCTTTTTTGGCAGCGCTCGAAAGACCCTTTTTTCGAAGCCATTCTACGGCTTTGTCCAAATCGCCGTTTGTTTCGGTAAGCGCTTTTTTACAATCCATCATTCCTGCGCCGGTCATCTGGCGCAGTTCTTTTACCATTGCTGCGGTTACTGCCATGGTTACTCTCCTTTTGTTTCTGCTGCTTCAGCAGGCTCTTTTTCCGCCTCAGCCTCGCCTTCTGCTACAGCCTCTTCGGTTACGGCTGCCATCTCCTCTTCGCTTACAGGCTCTTCCTCTTCAGCCTCCTGCGCGGCAAGTTCACGCCCTTCGATGATCGCATCGGCCATTTCGCGGCAGAAGAGCTGAATGGAGCGGATAGCGTCGTCATTACCCGGGATCGGATAGTCGATGACATCCGGATCGCAGTTTGTATCGAGTGGTGCTATAACCGGAATACCTAAGCGCTTGGCCTCTTTGATCGCAATGCGCTCTTTAACGGCGTCTACGACAAAAAGATAGTCGGGAAGGTTTTTCATATTGCGAATACCGCCGAGGTAGTTCTCGAGCTTCTCTTTTTTGCGCGTGAGCATAAGCGCCTCTTTTTTTGTCAGAAGATCCATCTTGCCTGTCTCTTGCATCTCTTCGATCACCTCGAGCTTGCGGATAGACTTGCGGATAGTCTGATAGTTCGTAAGCATACCGCCGAGCCAGCGAGTCTGAACATAAGGCATACCGCATCGCTGAGCGTGCTCCACTATCGCGTTTCTTGCCTGTTTCTTGGTTCCTACGAACATTACGGTCTTGCCTT
>CAYZMY010000209.1:0-1861 GCA_964479605.1 uncultured Campylobacterales bacterium
GTCATGAGTTTCATGAAAAAGAGGGGGTTCTCTCCACCGTACTCGAACGTAAGTTCTATCTGCTGCGCTGAAGGAAGAGAAAGCTTCAGCAGACCGTTCTCTTCCAGTGTAGTGGCCACTTTTATCATATCGACACTCGAACTCTTCATATAGGAGGCTTCATCTTCAAAAAGAAGAGTGATAAGCTTGCTGTGGGATGCGTAAGTATCCTCGTCCAGCAGAGAATGGACCTTTTGAAGAACCGGATTTGCAAATAAAAAAGAGCCCAGAAAAAGAAGCAGAAAAACTCTCTTTACCAAACCTTTCCTCCGTTGAGACGCCTGAACTCAGAGACCGGAATCTCTTTGACCATTCCGTCGTCGATCAGAAAATAGTGCTTTTTCGCATCGTTGTACTTGAAAAGATTGCCGAACGAATCACTGATCTCGAAGCGTCCGTGTCCGGTTATGAGCAGTTTCTTTCCTTTGGACTCTATCTCGTATGGGTCCGCAGTCGTTTTCGCCACTCTCTTTTTATTCTCGAGATCGATTATTCCGAACCAGAGTTTGACGATGGGAGTTATCACCGCATTCTCCATCGGAACATAAGGTTTGGGCTCGCTCTGCTCTTTAACGGCTGTCGCTGCCGCTTCGGGCTCTTTGGCTTCCACGCTCTTCTCATGCTCCGGTTCGGCGGTTTGAGTGCTTTGTGTCTGCGGCTGCGGCGCAGAAGCAAGGGGCTTGCTCTCTTCGGTTTCACTCTTCGGCGCAACTACCGCTGCCTGCGGTTTTGAAACTTCTTGAGCTTCATTTTTCGGCTCCTGCTGTTTTTGGAAAAAATAGAGCGCGGCAATACCCAGAATCAGCAGCAATACCACAAAAACAACGCCCTTTTGCTTCGCCTCGGGTTTGCGTGCATCGGCTGAAATAAAAATCTCATCTTTCTTCTCTTCGCTCTCTCCTGTTGAAAACCACGCTTCCAGTTCGGCTTTCAGCTCGGTGAAGTCATCTCCGTATTCACGCTGAAGTATCGATACAAACCCATATGCCTGCGGTTTGGAAAAACCTGTAAAATCCTTATCGCGCAGCATTGAAAGGTGTTTTTTAGAGATTCTAGTCTTAGCGCTTACCTTATCCAGCCCGTACTGTTTCAAAATCTTCTCAAGCATGCCCCATCCTGTAGATTAATATCGCCGCCGCGGCACTAACATTCAGCGAATCGAAAGATCTGGCCATCTTTACAGATACGACCCGGTCCATCTTCTGCAGTGCCCTCTTGGCGATTCCCTCCCCTTCGCTGCCGAGTACCAGCACCCTCTTGCGATCAACCGTGATCTCTTCTATAGGCTCTCCGTCCATGGCCGCGCCATAGAGCGTAAAACCGCTCTGCTTCAATTCGTTGAGCAGATCCAGAAGGTTTGGAACGATCGCCACGGGCATGTCGAACATCGCCCCGGCGCTGGTACGGATGAGCGCTTCACTCTGCAGCTGCTTTACGCCTGAAGCTATGACTCCGTCGGCTCCAAGGGCATAGGCGGTGCGAATGACGGCTCCGATATTTCCGACATCGGTCAGACCTGCCAAAACAACCAGGAAATCGGCATCTTTGAGCTCCGAAAAATCGGCATAACGGTAGGGTCTGACTTCACAAAGCCACCCCTGGTGGTTTCCCCCGCGAGCCATGGCTTGCGCTTTTTTAGGGTCCACCTTCTCTACCGGTTTGCCGATTTTTTTAATCTTCGAAAACTCTTTTTTATCTACCTCTTTGGCAAGAAGGAAGCGTTCGATGAGTTCCGGATGCCGCTGCATGAGGGTTGCGCAAATCTGTTTGCCGTAAATTATCATAAGCCCATTTTATCCAAAAATGTTTGAAAAGTTACAAA
>CAYZMY010000210.1:0-1774 GCA_964479605.1 uncultured Campylobacterales bacterium
ATATAGTAGCCGTTGTTGCAACCCACATCCGCTACACTTTTACCCTCCAGATCCAGAAAAGGTCTGAGCAGGTCATACTTCATATAACTGCGCCACTCGCTGTCTATACGTATTCCGAAAAGATCAAACGGCCCTTTCCTCCAGGGCTTCATCATCTGTGCTGCAGCAAAAAGCGTGCCGATCTGCTCTTCACTGCAGCTCTGCGAAGAGAGCTTTATCCAGTCGCCAAGCTCTACGTTCACATCTTCTATGTCGGGAAGGCTCAAAAGAGCTTCACGCAGAGGTACAATGTTTTTCCATTTCAGCCATGACTTGCGCTCTTGTATAATCTTTTCCAAATCCATAAAGAAGATTATAGTTAAAGTTGGATAAAATTCCGCCATTGTACTTTGGAGAAGAGTAAGCATGACACTGCAGAAAAAAGCGACAGTAATAAGCTCATCGGTTGCGGTCACGCTGGTCGTGATAAAACTGATCGTAGGCATCATAAGCGGATCGGTCGCCGTACTGGCCTCCGCCATAGACTCCGGCCTCGACCTGGCCGTCTCTTTGTTCAACCTTTTTGCCGTCACAAACGCCGAAAAGCCTGCAGATGAAAAGTTCAACTATGGACGCGGCAAGATAGAAGCCATAGCTGCCGTGATAGAAGGGGTGATAATCACCGCATCGGGGATCTACATCTTCTACGAAGCGATCCAGAAGATGATTAGCGCGGAACCCGTAACACATCTGGACATCTCCATAGGCGTCATGCTCATCTCCATCCTGCTAACCGGTGCTCTTGTAATGTTTTTGAACCATGTGGCAAACGTAACACAGAGCATGGTAATTAAATCCGACGCGCTTCATTACAAAACAGACCTGCTCAGCAATGCCGCCATACTCGTCTCTCTTGCGGTCATCTACTTTACAGAGTTTTACCTGATCGATGCAATTTTGGGTATTCTGATAGCCATATACATCGTCTACTCGGCATTCGAGCTTATTCAGGAAGGTGTGCTGGTACTGCTGGATGTATCGCTGGAAGATGAGATAGTTCAGAAGATTAAAAATGTAATAGAGTCTGAACCCGGAGTCACAGACTACCACTGGCTGAAAACAAGAAAAGCGGGCAACGACTACTTCGTAGACGTCCACCTGGTCTTTACACCCGACATTTCACTGCTGGATGCCCATCGCATAGGAGACAACGTAGAGGCGAAAATAAAAGCCATCAACCCGAAAGCCGACTGGCTGATCAACATTCACCTCGACCCTTACGACGACTCCGTCATAAATGAAGAGGAGCATTCATCTGAAAAGGCCGCAAACGCATCCGGCTGAGCCGGGTACGTCTACTGTTCACACTTGTCTATACCTAGTTTTTTCAGCAGAATTTCGAAAAAATCCCCGCCGTCTTTGTCGTAATCGTCATTAAATTCGATATAAAAAGCGTAAGGGGTGGAACCGACCTTTTCACTGTTTTCAAAAATTGCAGGTTTTGCACCTGTCTCTTTCATAGTCTCGTCTATCGCTTTGAGTATTTCATCTTTGAGTTCAGGGTGCTCTTTGAAAACAAGCTGTAACCCCTCGTAGCGCTCCTCGCGTCTGAAATACGCTTCTATCTGGCCGCATCGGTTCAACGTTCTTTCTGACATGCTTCAATAACTCCTTATAGTGTGTAGATTAATGCAGCGACCAAGCTATATGGCGCTGACGCTGTGTCCGCTTGTCCGGCCGTAGGCGGATGTTTACCACATAACCGCCTCGGCGTGCGACGCCGCGAAAGCGAAGC
>CAYZMY010000211.1:0-1745 GCA_964479605.1 uncultured Campylobacterales bacterium
TCGACCGGATTGGTTCCGAAATACTCTATCACCCTCTTATTTTCATCGAGCACAGGCTTTCCGTCTCCTGTGTGAAGCTGCACGACGGAGTACTGGAAAGGCTGAAAGTCGTTATGTGTTATCGAGCGTATGGTTCCCCTTCTTCGACTGTCGTTGAAGGCTGTAAGCGGCAGGCCCAGAGCATCCCATATATACGAAGCGGTAAGAGTAAGGGGCACATTCTTCACGGCCGGAACCATCGTATCGGTAAAGACCACGTTGGAGCCGTCACGGTCGGCATACTCCATATAGCCTCCGGCCATCGGCTTGCCGCTCGGCCCCGAGTCGTAGCGCACCTTTATCTGGCGGCCGATCCTCAATCTATCTTTCGAAGCCGCTTTCGCGGGAAGGGTCCCTTCGAGATCTTTATATATGAATAGGTGGGTCCAGACGTAGTTCGCCATATTGTCACCCGGGGAGTCGAAATGGCCGTCGCCGTCGACATCTTTCGAGACGCCCCAGTAGCGCATCTTGTTCCCTTCGCTGTAGCTGTTGTCTCTGGTGTAGTAGTAAAGCTTCACATCGTCAAACGGCGAAAGCAGCCTCGGTATCGTACCCCCGCTGCCCGAACGCACCACCTGCGCCTGTATCGAGTTGTATGGCGGGATTACGCAGCAGTAGCTCATGTCGAAACCGACACAGTGCATACCGAGCTCGTAGTTTACGAAGATATTGTAGCCGTTTAGCGGTTCGTAGAACCCTTCCGCCTTTTTTGACGGAGATAGCCTCGATAGCTCAAAAGGCGGCTCTTTCGGATATGGGAGCTCTTTCATCGCTCCATTTGCCCCGGAGTCCGACGCATCTGCCGATCCCAGCGGAGACATAAGCAGAACTGAAAGAAAAAAAGGGAATGCTTTATTCATATTCATAATATCTCCTTTATATTTTTATATTACTATTTATAATTAATTCTCTATGAATAAATCCTTAAAATGTTCGATTTTTTTGATTTAGTTGTTCGATTTTTTTGATTAATACACTCTTCTTATGCTCTTTGGGTGCATGAGTCAAGAAATTTTGATGGTACTGTTTTAAACTGATTTTATGCAGAATGCGTAAAATCATCTCGAAATCCTGGATTTCGAAGCTTCAGGGGGTTGTAGGGCCGCACAGGCCCTGCCGAATTGCGGGCTTGGCCCGGAATTTGCATAACATCAGTAAAAAGTAGAAAAAGCAGAGGTATCGGGCCCTGAGGCCCATATTTGCGGTTTAGGCTTCGTCGGAGATATCGAGCTGAAGATCTTTCAGGGAGTAGAAGAGATTAGGGTGCTTTCGTTTGATACTTTTGACAAGATTCTCCAGGTCGACGCTCTGCGCCTGCGCCCCCTCTTTGAGCCTCTGCTGCAGCTCGTGCATCGCGACCACCCAGACATCGTGAAAATCGATCGGAAGCTCTTTGGCTATCGCACGCTCGAGGCGGGCTTTGAATACCTCTTCGCCCATATGCTGCAGAGAGTTCATTATCGCACTCATCGCTTCGGCTGTCGAGAGAACAAGAAGTCTGCCCTCTTCATCTATGATGAACCAGGGCTGCTCGTCGCTCCAGCTGCCCCGTTTCAGCTCCAGACTCTTTTTATCTTCACTCTCGCCCGGAACTATCTGCATAACGGGCCGTTGCGACGGGTTCGGCATGCCGAGACGTTTGGCCACTGCGTCTATCTCCTTCATCTGCTGCTCGGCAGGAAGGTTTTTAAGATTTTTCATGA
>CAYZMY010000212.1:0-1737 GCA_964479605.1 uncultured Campylobacterales bacterium
GATTTTCTGCATCAGCAGATGACAGTCGCCGACCTTGTCGGAGGTGATCCGAAATATGCATACATCAAAGCTACTCTCTACTTCATTTTCGCTCCCTATATCGCCGGTACACTAGTAATGCTGGTCGTTTCGGCAAAAGGTAGCATCAGCGATCTTTTTACGGTCATAATAAAAGGAGATTTTATTAGCTTTTTCATGCTCTGGGCTATAGGCTATGAAATACTGGCATCGATGTTCCTGGCATGGGCTATATACAGTATTTTCTCTTTTAATCGCGAGGCTGCCAGAAAAAAATCGAAAAGGCGGGACAGCTCGGGCAATGTCAAGTTCGGTTCATGATAAACCGCTATTTAAAATATAAACAAAATAATTTTCCAAAGGTTAGACGATGATGAATTCCAGACTGGTCGAACGTATTAGTTCTCTGCCGCCTCTGCCGCAGACAGTTGTTGAGATTGAAAAAGCTTATGCCGATGCAGATGTCAATGTCAAGATGGTAGCGGATATTGTCGAGAAAGACCCTATGGTTGTTGCGGATCTTCTTAAACTGCTCAACTCTGCATTTTACGGCCTTAGAAAAGAGATTACAAGTGTAGAGCAGGCTATATCTCTTCTCGGAATGAAAAGCGTCAAAGATTTGATTGTCAACCTCTCGGTGCGAAACATGCTTCGTACAAACCTCTCGCCTTATGGAGTCTCCAGCGAAGCGTTCGCCAAGATTTCACAGTTTCAGAGCATACTGGCGCAGGAGTGGATGAAAAAGATAGATCCTTCAAAAGCGGAAAGAATAAGGCTGCTCGCTCTTTTGCAGGAGATCGGAAAGATCGTTATCGCCGACGAGCTATTAAGAGAAGGTGAGGATGCGACTTTCAAAGCCGAGTTGGAGGCCGGCTGGGATATCAGGGAGACTGAGCGCAACTATATAGATACTACAACCGCCGAAGTGAGTGCGGCGATGCTTGCCCACTGGGAGTTTGATCCGATGATATGCGACATTATACGCTGGTCCGACCTTCCGAACCAGGCCGATGTAAATGTCAGAGACGACGCGTGGGCTCTCAGAATTGCGGCGGAGGCCGTGAATGTAAGAAACCCGCTGAGTGAAAAGAACTGCAAGCGTGCATTGAATCTGGCACTCAAAGCGGGCTATGAGCAGGAGGATTTGGCCAAAATTCTGGACGATCTGGTTCAACGCTGGAACAGCTAGGCGAATGAAGACACTGACTGTAATAGATACGTTCGGCTTTTTTTTCAGAAGTTTTTACGCCCTTCCTCCTCTTAAAAACTCCAAAGGGTTTCCTACCGGTCTTCTGACCGGATTTGCAAATCTCATACACAATCTGGAAAAAGAGTACCCGACAGACTTCCTCCTCTTTGCGCTCGATGCACCCGGTCCCAGTTTCAGACAGAAGATCGACCCCAACTACAAGGCACAGCGCCCGGAAGCACCGCCGGAGCTTAAAGAACAGCTTCCCGTAGCGATCGACTGGATAGAGAAGATGGGGCTTTCAAAACTGAGCCTCGAAAACTACGAAGCGGACGATGTCATAGCCTCAATGGTGAAGTGTGCAAAAGAGCAGGGTATAAAAGTGCGCATCGTCAGCCACGACAAGGACCTTTACCAGCTTATAGACGATAGAAACGTCGTTCTTTTCGACCCGATAAAAAAGATAGAGATAGACGAAAAAGCGTGTGAGGAGAAGTACGGTATCCATCCGCGGCAGTTCACCGACTATC
>CAYZMY010000213.1:0-1722 GCA_964479605.1 uncultured Campylobacterales bacterium
TTTCGGTTTTTCCCACTGCATGTAGTTTGGGAAAAAGGAGAGAATCACCTCGTCGTTTTCGATAGTTTCTAGAAACTCTTCGTCAACCTCTTTCATCAATATTCTGGAGATCAGCGCATATAGGTTGATTCGGGCAATCTGTTTGGTAAGCTGTTCGTTCATAGGGTACCTTTATCTTTGGAGAATGGAAGGAAGGAGTGAAGAGTATCAGATAGTTTTCGACGACTACTCTTCACCTCTTGCTTCACATATCGTGCATTATATCGCGCGGGGCTTATGCCCCGCTGTATAACTCTCTTTAGAGATCCTTGACTTTGAATTCATAAGCCTTTTTACTCAAAGGTACGACAGGCCGTTTTATCCACCACGGTCTGCGCTCTGTATCTTCCGAAGTGAGAGGTCTTGTCAACTCGTCTCTCCACGCTTTATAGGTCTTGAAGTTATTATCGTAGTTGACCCATATATCGCCGATCTTGTCATCTTTTCCGGCCTTTTCGATAATGACCTTCTGATGCCATGCGTGGTTGCCTGCCACCGGGTCGGGATGAACGGGCGCCACGGCATTTTGCCATGAACCGCTGAGTCCGTCCCACCAGATGTTGTCCAGGTCTTTGTTGAACTCTTTGAACTGCCATGACTTCGGACGGCTTTTGATCCCCTCTTCTATCCCCTCTTTCGGTTTTAGGGTTCCGACTTTGCCGTCCATAGTCATCTCGTAAAGAGGAGCTCCCACACCCATTACGCCGAGCTTGTGCTCGAAACCGGGAATCTCAACGGCATTTTTGAGTTTCCAGCGTCCGGCATGGTGGCTGCAGGCGAGCACTCCCGGGAAAGTTCCCTCGGTCGGTACCGCCATAGCGACAAAATAGCCGCTCTCGAGGTTGCTCACCGTATCTACTATCCTCACCTTTATCGCATCGCCCCGTTTTATACCCAGGCGCTCGGCATCTTTGGTATTTATCCAGACCGGATTGTGGTTCTGGCTGATCTCCATAAGGTGCTTGGAGTTCACGCTCCTTGTATGGATGTTATAGGGGAGCCTGAATACGGTGTTCAGTGCAAATTCGTTATCCTTCTTCATATAGCGGTGGTGCACCTGTGAGACGATATGTATCATCTTGTCGTACTCACGCTCGCTTCTCGGATAGATAGGAAGGGCATATTCGGGCCATTTCCAGTCTATAAGCCACTCGCAGAAGAGGTCCAGCTTTTTGTCGGGTGTATGAAAGCCTTCGTGAAGTTTTCCGTCGATCTCTATACCGATAGATTTGCGGCGCCCGCCGTGCTCCACCCACAAGACACCGAACTTGTCTTTTTCGACATCGTAAGCCGGATATCTGTGTCCATGCGCATAGTAGTAGGCACCGTCAAACTTAAGCTCCTTCTCCTGCGGCCTGTAGATATTCGTATTCTCCGTCCATGCTCCGCGGTCTCGCATAAACTCATAGCAGGGAAATTCGCTTTTCGGATATGCCGCTTTTGCCGCTTTTTTGAGCTTCGGAAGCAGGCTGAACGCCGCATCGTAATACTCTTTGACCGTAACAGGCTTACCCGGATGCCTTGCGCTCTCCCAATGCTTGCGCACACCCAGTGAACCGTCCGGATCGGCATGCAGGCAGAGAAGTTCGGCGAAGAACTCGTTCTCTTCCCAAACCTCTCCGAGTCCGGCTTTCATATGGGCCTCGAGCGTTCCGCGGTAAGGCACTTTCGGTTTCCACCCCA
>CAYZMY010000214.1:0-1720 GCA_964479605.1 uncultured Campylobacterales bacterium
TATGGAAGGAATCTGTGCATGCGCTACCCGTTGGACTTTGAGAAAGATTTCGAAAAGACTCTTCTTTTCTGGATGAGCAGATATATGCACTCCAAGCTCAATTCGCTCTCCAACAGGCAGGTCAAAGATCCGCAGCGGCTTGCGGGAGTTATAATGGCTTTAAGAGGCGGAAGCCGGAGTATCGAAGAGCTCTCCACTCTCTCCAAAGAGGCGCGCAATGCCGGGCTGATAGGTATAAACACCTATTACAAACCCCTGGAGAAGCTCTACTACTATCTTCGCGATATAGGCCCCGCTTCGATGAAAGAGATAGACGAGGAGCTTATAAGCGACTTTCTGGCTTCTGCGACGGCCGGTCTGTCTGATGCTACGAAAAAGAACTATAGAATAGCCATGATCAACTTCTTCGGCTACATAGACAGGCAAAACGGCGAAGATGACGGCAAAGCACACCATTACGGCATAGAACTGAAAAATTGGGGCGGACTCTCCGGAAAAAGCGGTACCAAACTCCCCTCTTACATGCGTGAAGATGAAGTGGAGCGTTTTTTGGAGGCTATCGAAACCCATCCGTTCCGGCAGGCCGTATCTGCAAGGAACAGGCTCCTTATAAAGATGATACTCTTTACCGGCATTCGCGTCGGTGAGGCCCTGAATCTCAAAGTTAAAGACCTGATGCCAGAGAACGGGGTCTACCTCATACGAATCACAGGAAAAGGGAACAAGGCACGTGTCGTTATGATCAAATCTTCTCATATTAATAAATATCTAAAAGAGTGGCTTGCCGTCAGGAGCTGCGAGGGAGAGTATCTTTTCTGCAACAAAAAAGGGACTCCCCTCACCCAGGCGTATGTAAGCCGTATAGTCGAAAAGATACTGATGCAGGCGGGAATAAGAAAGGAAAAAAACGGCGCCCATATGCTGCGCCACACTTTCGCTACGATGCTCTACCTGAAGAAGAAGGATCTGGTGCTTGTGCAGGAAGCTCTGGGCCATGCGAGTCTCGATACTTCACGTATTTATACCCATTTCGACAAAGATAGACTCAAAGAGGCTGCAAGCGTAATGGATGAGATAGCGGGAGGCAAAGAGTGAAAATAACTTTTTTGGGAACTTCGGCCGGTGCTCCGACGAAAAACAGATATGTCACCGCACTGGCTATGCAGCTTGAAAACACCAGAGACTGGATGCTTTTTGATTGCGGAGAGGGTACACAGTATAGACTTATGCAGACTCCCCTATCCCCTTTCACCCTCTCGAAAATATTCATAACACACCTTCACGGAGACCACATATACGGCCTTTTCGGGCTGCTTGCCTCACGAGGTCTTTCGAGGGCGTCAAGCAGCCTACAGATATATGGACCGAAAGGTATTTCTGAACTGCTCGAGAGTGTGCTTCGACTCTCGCAGCTGAATCTGCCGTTCGAACTCGAAATTACGGAGATTTGCGAAGGAGATACATTCCACTTTGAAAACTTCACCGTAGAGACGGTAAAGATGTCGCATTCGATTACTACATTCGGCTTTGTCGTAACAGAGGCGCAAAAAGAGGGGCGGTTCGATCTGCAAAAGGCGAAAGAGGCCGGTATTCCGGAAGGGCCTCTCTACGGCAGGCTCAAACGGGGAGAGATAGTTACTCTTCCTGATGGGCGCATAATTGACGGAAAAGATTTTACGGAACCTCCCAGACGCGGTAAAAGAGTTATCATAGGAGGAGA
>CAYZMY010000215.1:0-1693 GCA_964479605.1 uncultured Campylobacterales bacterium
TCTTCTGCCGAATGTGGAGAAGTACAGGCAGATGGGCTGCATTCCGGGCGGAGCCAGGAAAAACTTCAAAAGCTACGGCCATAAAATCTCCGATATGTCGCAGCAGCAGCGTGAAATATTATGCGATGCACAGACTTCCGGCGGGCTGCTGGTAGTCGTCAAAAGAGGGGGCGAAAAAGAGTTCGGAGAGGTCGCTATGCGTTACGGACTGAACCTCGAACCTATAGGATATACGACACAAAGCGGCAGCCGTCTGATAGAGGTGGTGTAGTTGGGTGAATTTTTCGACGATTTCGGCGAGATAGTCAAAAAGCGTCTGCCTCTTATAGACGTGCGTGCACCTGTGGAGTTTGAGAAGGGCGCATTCAAAGAAGCGGTAAACCTTCCTTTGATGAACGACGAAGAGAGGCGGCTGGTAGGTATCCGCTACAAAGAGAGGGGAAACGCCGAAGCGGTAAAGCTCGGGCATGAACTGGTTTCAGGCAGGGTAAAAGAGAGCCGTGTCGAAGCCTGGTGCGATTTCATAAAGGAGCATCCCGACGCTCTGCTCTACTGTTTCAGGGGCGGCCAGCGTTCGCAGATCGCTCAACGCTGGATTGCCGAGGCGGGTTGTGAGATTCCAAGGCTCAGGGGCGGTTACAAGGCTTTTAGAAGGTTTCTTATCGAAGAGAGCGAGAGGATTGCCGGTTTACTCACTCCTATTGTACTCGGAGGCCGCACCGGATCGGGAAAGACTCTGCTGCTTTCCAAAATCTCCGCAAGTGTCGACCTTGAAGGGCTGGCCAATCACAGGGGTTCCGCTTTCGGGCGCAAAATCACTCCCCAGCCGACCCAGATATCTTTTGAAAACGATCTCGCTTACGACCTTATAAACAGGAGTGAAAGATACGGCTTCAGCCTGGTTTTCGAGGATGAAGGAAAAAATGTAGGCCGGCTATATCTGCCTCAGGCCCTGTTTGAGAGCCTTGAGAAATCTCCCCTTGTAATCTTGCAGACACCTATGGAAGAGAGGGTGCAGATTACCTGGAAAGAGTATGTTGTCGATGCACAAAAAGAGTATCTGAAAAGCGGTGACGTCGGCGCTCTGACCGAATGGAGGGATGTCGTGGCATCCGCCATGGACCGCATAGAACGCAGGCTCGGAGGAGTAAGACACAAAAAGGTGAGAACCATGCTCGACGACGCTTTTAAAGAGCAGCTAAAAAGAGGTGACGCCGCATATCATATGGGATGGGTGGAGTATCTGCTGAGAGAGTATTACGACCCTATGTACGACTACCAGATCAAAAAGCGCTCCGACAGGGTGGTTTTCAGAGGAGATTTCGGCGCCGTGACGCAGTATCTTCTGGAAGCGATACACTCTTGAACTACTATCTTTTCCTGATGCAGCTCTTTTTTGTGCTGCTCGCGATTTTTCTGACATGGCAGGCTGTGCTCTATTACAGGCGTATGAGCCTTTATAAAAAGATCCGCACAGCAGAGCTTTCGCCTGAGTGGCTTCATATTTTGCAAAAAATTCCGCACTTCAATCTCTTAAGCGACGAAGCGAAAGAGAGCCTGCGTCCGAAAATGCTCTATTTTGCCATGAGCAAAGAGTTTATCTGCGTAAAGTGCGAAGTGACAGAAGAGATGAAAGCTGTTGTCTCTTTTTTCGCTTCGCTGATGATTATGGGTTATGAAGATGCGGAGCCTT
>CAYZMY010000216.1:0-1626 GCA_964479605.1 uncultured Campylobacterales bacterium
TTCCTCTTTACCGGCAATATGTTCGACTTCGCCTACAACCGCTTCATGAGCTATTTCAGCCGCGGTGTAGAGGAGCATGGACTGCACTTCTACCAGGTTTCACAAACCATCAGAGAAGCCGGAAAAATACCTTTCGAAATGCTTGCATGGAGAATATCAGGATCGATTCCCGGTTTTCTGTTCGCGATGGCCGGCTATCTTCTGCTTCTTTGGCGCAACAGGTCTTTCGTGGTGACTCTTCCTCTGATGGGTATTGGAATTTTTGCTCTTTGGGGAGGTTTGCGTTTTACCGTCTATGCCGTTCCAATCGCGGCGATAGGAGCCGTATATCTGCTCTATGTGATAGCCTCCTATATGAAAGAGAGAAAATACCAGTACCTCTTTATGGCTGTAGGTACAGCCCTGCTTCTCTATCCAAACATAAAGCATATTACAGGATATAAAGTCCCTACCGTTTTCAACAAACATGAGGTAAAAGTTTTGGACCATCTGGGCAAAAGAGGGAGTGACAAGGATTATGTCGTTGCGTGGTGGGATTACGGCTACCCCATCTGGTACTATGCAAACAAAAATACATTGATCGATGGCGGTAAACATAGCCACGATAACTTCATAGTATCGAAAATCTTAACCACGGATTCACAGCTTCAGGCCGCCAGGCTTTCGAGAGTCGCGGTGGAGACATATGTAGATTCCGGCTACAAAACCGTTGCGGATACGCTTTTTAAAAACGGAAAACCGGATCAGGTAGATCCGGCGGAATATCTTGAGAGACTCAGATCCAAAGAGCAGTTGACACTGCCCAAAAAGAGCAGAGAGGTATATCTCTATCTGCCGTGGCGCATGAACTCCATATTTCCAACGGTCAAAGTCTTCAGTAATATAGATCTGCTTACAGGCAAAAAAAAGGACCGACCGCTCTTTTTTGCAACAGCAGCTACAAAAAATTCCAAAGATATTCTCGCTTTCGCCAACGGTATACGTATGGATAAAAGAAGAGGCGTACTTCTGCTTGGAAAGCAGAGCGTGCCGATAAAAAGTTTTATAACAGTTGGTCACCGAAGTGACGGAAAGCTGGAAACGGTTCCGCAGCAGATTTATCCTGAAAGCAGAATCTCTATCGTTTTTGCCAAAGACTATAACAGGTTTTTCATTCTGGATGACGAGATGCTCAATTCAGTCTATATGCAGATGTTCTTTTTTGAACGGTACGATCCAAAACTTTTCGAGCCGGTTGTCATGAGCCCTTGGGTAAAAGTTTTCAGGGTCAGGATTTAGCCGTTCTCTCCAGCAGAATAAGACGCCGGTACAGAAGAGTATAGCAGACTATAAAAATGGAGGCTGTAAGAAAGTTTGCCCCGGAATTGTTCTGATATAGGGTAGGCACAAGTATAAAAGGGGAGCAGGCTGTAATTATAAAGAGTGCCGTCAGCGGGTTGTTTCGTGTTATATGGCGGTTTATCAGCATATGAAGATGATAGGGGTCGGGCTCAAGCGGAGATTTGCCTTCTCGTTTTTTGCGTATGATCGAAAAGATGACCTCCCAGACTGGATATATCATCACGCAGAGTATATACCAGGGGCTCACACTTTCGTAGTTTCCGGCCAGAAATATTCCGCTTAGCG
>CAYZMY010000217.1:0-1547 GCA_964479605.1 uncultured Campylobacterales bacterium
GAACGCTAAAAACCACGATGCTCTGATAGAAAAACTGGCCCCATACAAGGAGTAGTGATGAAAAATCTTAAAGCGGAGCAGGCTGCCCTTTTGATGCAGATCGTATCAGACCAGTATCCCAATCAGCAGGTTTTGCATATAACCGACTGCAAAACCGATCTTCACGACTATCTCTTCAAGATGACAAAAGAGAGAGGTTTCGAGTACGACCTTCGGCACACGGTCGATACCCCGCCTTCGGTAACGGGCGCAGATGAGCATCCGGCATTCAGAGTGGAGCCGCTCGATCTGAAAAGGAGGGCCTACAACAAACACGCCAGGCTCTACGAGTACGTTTTCGTAACGCTGGATGAAGGGAGTATCGCAGATGGTCTGGAAGAGATGCTGAAAAAGATATTCCGTCTCATGAAAAATTCCGGTGTACTCATTTTTCTTCTTGAAAAGAGAGGGTTGCTGGAGGATAAAATCGATAAAGTTTTGGAAGAGGGATATTTCGTAGCCGTCAACCATATAGATATTTTTGACGATTTTGATGTCGTAAATGCAAGAAAGATGCACGGCTGGGGTGCATATTCGGTAGGATTTTAATTATGCAAGAGAGAGAATATTCGCTTGAAGAGGCGATAGAGTGTTACGAAGAGAACCGCTTTGAAGAGGCCAAGGATGCTCTTTGGCAGCACAGGAAAGATCCTGAGGCACAGTATTATATAGGTATGCTCTATTATGAAGGGTACGGTGTTGCCAAGAGTATAGAAGAGGCAAAAAGGTGGTTTAAAAAAGCATCCCGCCATGGAAGTCTCGATGCCGAATATATGCTGCTGTGCTGTGAGGGGAACACATCAAGCTGCTGTAAAGGCTAAGGAAGTGTAACGGTGATGTTTCTATCGATCTTTTTTTTGCCGGCTGCAGCCGAAAGATTGAGATGGGCACGCTTTGCACTTTCCCAGCGCAGAAACTTCACTCTGGGATATCGTAGATCATCAGAGTCAAAACCCATCTCCTCGGCAACCCTTTCCCAAAGGTTGGACGCATCCGGCAGCTCTTTGAATCGGTATCGGCCGTCTCTTCCCTTTTCATAAAAACGTACGACAATGAGATTTGAAAGCAGCATGGTTTCAACCGCAAGCCATGAGCCTCCCGGTGAAGGAATGACCCTGTAGTCTAATGCGTCGTCGGCGAGTTTATAGCGGCCCTTTTCGTCATCGATATAGAGTGCCCCGTTTTTTACCTCCGATACGAAAGAGGCGCTCGCTTCTGGCGCAGCAGAGGGTTTTGTAATATTATCATCTATACTGCACCCCTGCAGCAGGATAAATGCTGTCAAAAAAATCAAAAACTTATTCACTGTTTCTCGGATCTTTGTCAAGATAGAAGCCGAAGGCTTTTTTTACGGCGTCCGATGTCTTTTCCCCGGGCCATCCGTCTACTCTGAGTGCAATACCTTCGAGCCCGTTTAGAAACTCCTGAAGTTTCTCGCTACCCTCTACATGCTCTGTACTGTAGAAAAAAAGCGGAGCTTTGGAAGGCTCTTCAAAAGAGATTTCACC